>JBEDDY010000105.1:0-4523 GCA_041176025.1 Actinomycetota bacterium
AAGTCGAACCGGGAAACCTCCCCGAGAACCTCCCCGAGAGTGTTCACCGCGGTGGCGAACATCGCTGCGCCAAGGTCTGCCGTTGCACCCGTCGGATCGCCGATGTGCCCCTCGGGGAAGAAGTCGTTCGACAGCCACCCGAACGGGACGGAGCCACCGAACCTGACGTGCTTGTTCTGTGCCAGTTTCTCCGGCACACGACGGACCGCCTTCGACATGTCGACCAGATCGGGCCGCAGGTGCAGCATCACCGAGGTCTCGTCGGTCCCACCGTGGATTCCCATGCCCAGTTCGCCTTCAGCGGAACTGCCCCCCTGGTCGGCAGGCATGTGCGGGTGCGCGAGGAAAGTCTTGAGTCCGTGTCTCACCCGGAGCTCGCGGTTCGCCACCTGCAGGAGCGCGCTGTTGCCACCGTGCCCGTTCAGGAACAGAACCCGTCGCGCGGGGGTTGTTGCGATGCACCGACCGATGTCGTCCAGGACCGACAGCAGAGTCTGGGCGGACAGCCAGATCGTCCCCGGCGACCAAGCGTGTTCGTTCGACTTGGTGAAACCGAGAGGCGGGAGCATCCACACGTCATGCTCGTCTCCGTGCTTCTCGATCGTCGCCCTCGCCACGGCCTCTGCGACGATCAGGTCGGTGCCGAGCGGCAAATGCGGACCGTGCTGCTCGACGGCTCCGAGTGGCACCATGACAATCGAGTCAGCCGTCAGAACATCCCCGATGTCGGGTCCACTCAGGTCCATGAATTGCCGTGAAAAAGCCATGCGCGAAAACTACCCCAATGATTCAATGGAGACATGGTGAACAGAGCCGCCACCGACCACGATGCCATCGTCATCGGTGCCGGCCACAACGGTCTCACATGTGCGGCCTATCTCGCTCGCCATGGTCTACGAACGCTGCTGCTGGAGGCCAGGCACACCGTCGGGGGAACGGCCGCATCGGAGACATTCGCCGGCGCGACGGTGAACATCTGCAACTGTGACCACCTGACATTCCGGACGACGCCGATCTCGGAAGAACTTGACCTCGCGGCCCATGGACTCTCCTACATCGACATGAGTCCGAGCCAGATCAACGGCGACTGGGACACGCGGCGTTTCTGGGGTCTGCATCACGACATCGACGAGACCCTCGAGTCGCTTGGCTCGGTCCACCCGGGTGCCGTGGACGGGTACCGCAGGTACGCGCGTGACGCGGTTCCCGTCGCCGGATTGATAGCCGCGGCGGCGAACAACCCTCCCACGCGGGCTTCATTGATGTCGCATGTCGCACGCCGCGGAGGCCGTGGCGTGGCACGCATGATCAGGTTCAGCAGGATGTCCGCAGTGGACGTCATGCGTGAGTACTTCGACGACGAGGCCGTCTACGGCCCGGCGCTGGCCACGGGACCAGTCGTGTGGGGCCTGTCCCCCGACACCCCGGGCACCGGTCTCGGCGCCCTGACGTACGCCATGAAACACGTGGCCCATGTCGGACGTCCCGTTGGCGGTTCGGGTGCGCTTCCCGCGGCTCTCCAATCCAGTTTCGAGGCTGCCGGAGGCATGCTGCGTTGCGGCACTGCGGTCACCAGCATCGACTGCGACTCGCGGTCGGTCAACTCCGTCACCACCGTCGACGGAGAGACCATCACTGCACGGTTTGTCGTCTCGGCCGCCGATCCGCAACGAACGTTCGTCCGTTGGCTCAGGAACGCACCGACGGCTGCGGACGGCCTCGTGCGCAAGTGGTCCTCGCACGAGGCCCAACCCGGGTACGAGTCCAAGATGGATGCGGTTTTCACGTCCGACCCGGTCCTACGCGGTTACGACAGCCCGTTGAGCGCTGCAACGATCGTTGTCAGCCCGACGATCAGGGAGATGAAGGCCGGCGCGGGCGGACTGAGAGTCGGTTCGGTGATGGACCGGATGGTGCTGCTGGCGAACATCCCCAGCCTCGCCGACGGTTCCCTCACGGCCGATGGCTCCCATGTTCTCAGCCTCGAGGCCCTCTTCACCCCGTACGCACTGCCCGGCGGCTGGCAGGAATCACGTCTTCCGGAGACTTGGCTCTCGCAGTTCTCCTCGTTCATGCAGGAGGGCTTCCTCGACAGCGTCCGAGCCCACCGCACGGTCACGCCCGACCTCTACGAGAGCGAGTTTCATTTGCCGATGGGACACGCAACCAGCTTTCCCGGCGGACCCTTGTCGGCATTCCTCGGTCGCGACCGCGAACTCACGCGCTACGAGACGCCCATCGAGGGGCTGTACCTCTGCGGTGCGGCGACATTCCCCGGCGCGGGCGTGTGGGGAGCGAGCGGACGCAATGCTGCGCTCACCCTGATCAAGCGTCTTTGACGATCTTTCCCTTGGTGACCACGGGGTCCTTGTCGCTCCACGGGAAGTTGATCCACAGGTCCGTCTTCTTCCACGCATAATCGCATTTCACGACGGAACGCGGCTTCTCGTAGAGAACCGCCGTGCGCACTTCCTTCACGCGCCCCTTGAAGAACTCCTCGACGATCTTCAGTGTGTGCCCGGTGTCGGCCACATCGTCAACCACCAGCACGCGGGCGAAACGAAGTTCCACCAGATCGGGAACCGGCGGGAGGATCATCGGCACGGGGAGTCGCTCGTCGACACCCGTGTAGAACTCCACGTTCATCGTGTAGAGGTTCTTGACGGCAAGGGCGTAGCCGAGTGCCCCCGCAGCAAGGAGCCCACCACGGGCGATCGCGAGAATGATGTCGGGTTCGTAACCGGAGTCGGCCACCATTGTGGCGAGCTCCCTGCTGGCGGTGCCGAAGATGTCCCATGTCATGATTTCGCGTTCGCTCACGGAAACAAACTAGTCGTCCGGCGGCGCGGGGTTCTCCTTCGCCGTGTTAACAGATTGTCAAGCGTCGTACCTCGGGGACCGCTTCTCCGAACGTGCACGGCGGGCCTCGGCAGCATCCTCCGAGAACGACGCCATGATCTGCTGACGGTTCTCGAGGTCGATTGCAGCCTGCAGACCCGGAATCTCGAGTGCGGACCACATGCCTTCCTTGGTCAGGGCGACACCGATCGGCGAGTTGAGCATGATCTCCTGGGCCTTCGCATAGGCAACATCCAGAAGTGAGTCGTCCGGGACGACATCGACGACCAGCCCCAACCGTGATGCCTCCTGCGCATCGAAGATCCGTCCCGTGAGCATCAATTCCTGAGCGCGGGCCGCCCCGATCAAGCGGGGAAGGAGCCAACTCGTCCCGATGTCGCACGCCGACAGTCCGATCCGGATGAAGGCGGCGTTGAAACGCGCCGTGACCGATGCCAGGCGGATGTCGGATCCGAGGACGAGGGCGAATCCCCCACCCGCGGCCGGACCGTTGACTGCGGCGATGATCGGTTGCGGAAGCGAACGCATCCGCGGGATCAGTGAGGCAATGTGCTTCTGCACCGCGAGCCCCTTCTCGACACGGCCGTTCCAGGCAAATCCGGGTGCCTCTCCGTAACCCGTGAGATCGAGACCCGCACAGAACCCGCGTCCCTCCCCGGTCAGGACGACGACCCGGCAGTCGCGGTCGCGACTGATGCCCGAGAGCGTCTCGTGCAATGACTCCACCATCTCACTCGTCATGGCGTTGAGCTTCGACGGTCTGTTCATGGTCACCTGCGTGATTCCTTCGCGCGGGTGGGAAATCTCTATGTCTGCCATGGCACATCGTCGCACGGCTACGGTTTGTCCATCGCACCCGAGCCGAGAAAGCACCTCATGTCGACCCTCCTGGGGTGCCGGAACGGTGCCCTCGACCCCACGACACGGGTGTCCGACAGGTCGATCACGAGGGTCACGCTCACGCCGGGCGGGCCGGTCGTCGTGGCTGCCACCGAGAATCCCGATGGCTCGGTGTCGATGGTTGACCCGGTGTCGGGCGAGGAGTGCAAAGCCCTGTTTCACCCGCTGTTCGGGGACGACGATCCGGGGCACGACGTGCAACCACGCCATCCGGCGGTGGCATCCGCAATGGACACCTACGGCGACTACCGGGTGCCTCACACCGGCACCCCGTACCACGATCTCCTTCCGGCCGTCCTCGGCCAGCGCGTCACCGCCGCAGAGGCACTGTCGCAGTGGGCACAGTTGTGCCGAAGGTTCGGTGAACCAGTTGCTGCCGGTGGTCAGTCGATGCACGCCCCGCCAGAGCCCGGTGTGTTGCTCTCCGTTCCGTACCACGAGTTCCATCAGATGGGCATCGACCGCCGCCGGGCGGAGACCCTGCGCAACGTCGCGCGACACGGCGACCGTCTCATCGGCGGGTGGAGGCAGGACTTGACACCGCACGAGCGCACGATGTCCCTCACGTTGATTGACGGGGTGGGAGTGTGGACGGCGTCCGTTGCCGGGTACACGGCCTTCTGTGATCCTGATGCGCTCGAGATCGGCGACTTCCACGTCAAGAACACCGTGTCGTACGCCCTCACAGGGAACCACCGCGGCTCCGACGAGGAAATGTGCCGTCTGCTCGAACCGTACGCCGGTCAGAGACAACGTGTCGTCAA
>JBEDDY010000106.1:0-2658 GCA_041176025.1 Actinomycetota bacterium
GTGGTTCCGTACCTGAACCGTCTGTCCGACTTGTTGTGGACCATGGCGCGCTGGCAAGAGGGCGTGTCGCGCCCCGTCAGCAGTCTCTGACCGCCACCGGCTGACACCGCCCGGGGACCCCACATAGAGTGGGGACATGCGTACCTCATTCACCGTTGCAAAGTCGGTGCCCGCCACCGCCGCCATCATCGCCATCCCCGTTGCCAGTGACGGCCCGGTGCCGAAGGAAGTGGGACTCACCCGAGCGCAACTGAACGCAATGGGGTTCGAGGGCAAGTGCTGCACCACGTTGCCGATCGCACCCGCAACCGGCTCGAAGTCGGCGCGCGTTCTCGTCGGCATCGGTGCCGTGAAGGACATCAACGAGGCCACCATGCGCAACATCGGCGCCGCCGCGGCACGTGCGTGCGCAAAGCATGGTTCGATGGCCACCACGCTCGCCGGCGTCAGCCGCCTGAACAAGCGTGCCGCCGCGAAGGTGTTCGTCGAGGGTGCCGCACTCGCACTGCACCGTTGGGTCGACCTGAAGAACGACAAGTCCTCGCTGCCCAGGCTCACGAGGATCACCCTCGTCGGTGATTCCGCGGATGCGAAGGCCGGCGTTGCCGAGGGTGTCGCCGTTGCGACCGCCGTGTGCACGGCACGCGACCACGCGAACACGCCGCCGTCGCACCTCACCGCCGCGAAGTTCGCGAAGGAAGCAGTCGCCATCGCGAGAAAGTGCGGCCTGAAGGTCACCGTGTACGACAAGAAGCAGCTCGAGGCCATGGGCTGCGGCGGCATCGTCGGCGTGAACGCTGGCAGCGTCGAGCCGCCGCGCGTGGTGAAGCTCGTGTGGGCGCCGGCAGGCGCCACGAACAAGGTCGTGCTCGTGGGCAAGGGCGTCATGTACGACTCGGGCGGCATCTCGCTGAAGCCCAGCGACGCCAGCCACGCCAGCATGAAGATGGACATGAGCGGCGCGGCCGCTGTCCTCGGTGCCATGAGCGCGCTGAAGGCAATGAAGGTGAAGACGCATGTCACCGCGTACCTCATGTGCACGGACAACCTCCCGAGTGGTTCGGCCATGAAGCTCGGTGACGTCCTCACGTTCCGCAACGGCAAGACCGCCGAGATCCACAACACCGATGCAGAGGGCCGTTTGATCCTCGCCGACGGCCTGGCTCTCGGTGCGGAGGGCAAGCCCGATGCCATGGTTGACATCGCCACGCTCACGGGTGCGTGCATGGCTGCGCTCGGCAAGAGGATGGCCGGTGTGCTCGGCAACAACCAAGGCGTCGTCGACCAGCTGCTCGCCTCCAGCGGACGCACCGACGAACTGCTGTGGCAGCTGCCGTTGTTCCAGGACTACCGCGGGCTGCTCGATTCGAACGTCGCCGACATGAAGAACGTGGGCGGGCCGTACGGCGGTGCCATCACCGCTTCGCTGTTCCTGAACGAGTTCACGAACGGGGTGCCATGGGCACACCTCGACATCGCCGGCCCGATGGAGGCCGACGGCGACAGCGGCTGGCTGAACCGCGGTGCCACTGCGTTCGGCACGCGCCTGCTGATCGACTTCGTCGCGAACTTCAAGAAGCCCGTCAAGGCCCCGAAGAAGTAACTGTCAGTTCTGCAGGGGCAGCAGGACGTCTGCCGCGTCGTGCAGGTGCGACACCCAGTCGGCAGGTGACCCCGGCTCGACCAAAGGGATCACCACGAACTTCGACGCACCCACGTCGACAAAACGCCCGCTGGCGCGCTGCAGTTCGGCCCATCCCTGCGGGACGATGACGGAGATGTCGTCGAGGTCCGGGCGGCGTGCGCGCAGTCCCTTCAGCACGGCCTCCGGCGCCGGCCCGATGGAGTAGGGGATCAGCACGCCGAAGTGCTCGTCCTCGATCTCGCGGTCGTGCTCACGGGCGACGTCGTTGATCACCTTCCACCCGGCCTCGGCATCTGCCGGTGTCACGAAGCTCGGCAGCCACCCGTCGGCGAGTCGGCCGACGCGCTTCAGCTCGCTCTCGGCGATGCCACCCAACCACACATCGGGCGGCGACTGCTTCGGCTTCGGCTCCACGCGCAGGTTGTCGTAGTGAAAATGCTCGCCGTGGAACGTCACGCTCTCGTCAGTCCAGCACGAACGGAGCACCGCGAGTGCCTCGTTGAACATCCTCGCGCGCTTCGCCCGCTCCACACCGAACGCCTGTTGTTCCTGCGGGTCGGCAACTCCCAGGCCGAACGCGGGGAGCAACCGTCCGTTCGACATCCGGTCGAGCGTCGCCAGTTCCTTCGCGAGCACGATCGGGTTCCGCCCGGGCAGCACCATCACGCTCATGCCGACCTTCAGCTTGGTGGTGCGCGCGGCTGCAAACGACATGGCCACCAGCGGGTCAGGCGCCTCACCCCCGATGCGCTCGCTCAGCCACAGGCTGTCGAACCGGAGTTTCTCGAGAGTGTCCACCACGTCGATGAAGCCGGTGTCGTTCAACGTGGTGCGCACACCGAGGCCGTAACCAACGCGGATCTTCACGCTTTCCATGCTGGCACAGCACACCGCTCCGAATAGCCTCGGCGCATGGCTGATGCGACCCCGATCGACCCACTGGCGCTGTTCCGTCTGGACGGGAAGGTCGCAATCGTCACCGGCGCATCTGCCGGACTCGGTGCGCGCTTCGC
>JBEDDY010000107.1:0-8446 GCA_041176025.1 Actinomycetota bacterium
GAAGAATCCGCGGACGGCCGCAGCCATCTGTTCCCGGTACTTCGCACCGGACAGGATCACGCCCACCATCGAGATGGACGTGTGGATGTGCCCGTCTGCCTTGATGTGGTTCACCTTGACACCTGCACCCGCGAGCGCTGCCGCGTAGGCGTCACCCTCGTCGCGCAACGGGTCGAACTGTGCGGTGACGATCGTTGCGGGCGGCAGTCCGGCAAGGGACGACGCCTTCAGGGGTGATGCCTTCGGGTCCGATCGTTGCGTCGTGTCCGCGTACTGGTCCCAGAACCAGTTCATCAACGAGCGTGTCAGCATGTAGCCCTCGGCGTTGTCGCTGAACGATGCGTACTCCTTCGTGCCGTCGGTGACGGGTGTCAGCAACAGCTGGCCCTTCAGCGCGGGGCCGCCGTTGTCGCGGGCCATCTGTGCCGCGACTGCCGCCACGTTGCCGCCTGCCGACCAACCTGCCACCGCCAGCTGTCCGGGGATGCCGCCGAGATCGGTCGCGTGGTCGTTGACCCACTTGACCGCGGCGAACGCATCGTCGGCGGCTGCGGGGAAGCGTGCCTCGGGTGCATGGCGGTAGTTCACCGACACGAAGACTGCGTTCGACTGAGACACGAGGTCACGGATCATCGGTTCGTCACTCACGTGGTTGCCGATCACCCAGCCACCGCCGTGGAAATAGACGACCACCGGGTGCGGTCCCGTGGACTTCGGCCTGTACAGGCGGTACTCGAGCGGAGTGCCGTCCGCCCCGGGCAGGGTGCCGTCGACCATCTCGCCGACCTCGGGTCCCGGCGGTCGCATCGCACCGCTCGCCGCGTTGAACTCGCGCGCACCCTCCGGGGTCATGGTCTCGAGCGGAGGCAGACCCATCTGGGCCATCATGTCGAGAACGATGAACACGTCGGGTTGCACGGCACGGATGACGCCGTCGTTCGACTGTGGTTTCTTGCCGTCGAGCGTGAACCCGAGGTACCCGCGGTCCACGACCTCGTTGCACACCTTGCGGTATCCCTCGACGCCACCCAGGTAGGGGAGCATCACGCGCGGCTTGCCCGGCACGTTCGCCCCCATGTACCAGGAGTTCGTCTCCTTCATCAGGGAGATGTCGGCAAAGGCGGAACCGTGCGCGACCCAGCCGTCCTCGGCGGTCTGTGTCGGCTCGATGGTGTCGAACCCGTTGTCGCGCATGTGCACGAGGGTGTCCGTGATCCAGTCGACGTGCTGCTCAATGGAGACCATCATGTTCGACAGCACGCTCGGGCTTCCCGGGCCGGTGATCATGTAGAAGTTCGGGAACTCCTTGGTCATGAGGCCGAGGTACTGCAACGGCCCGTGCTCCCACTTCTTCTTCAGGGTGGTGCCGTTCTTCCCGGTGATGTCCACACTGACGATCGCGCCGGTCATGGCGTCGAAGCCGGTTGCGTAGACGATGTCGTCGAACTCCACGGTCTCGTCACCGAAGGTGATCCCGTTCGAGGTGATCGTCCTGATGGGCGTCGAGTTCAGGTCGACCAGGCGCACGTGCGGCTTGTTGTATGTCTCGTAGTAGTTGGTGTCGAGACACGGCCGCTTCGTGCCGAAGGGGTACGACCTGGGGCTGAGGATTTCGGCGGTTGCCGGGTCGTTCACGCGCTGACGGATCTTCTCGCGGATCATCTCCGAGATGATCTCGTTGGCCTCCGCGTTCGCACTCTGGTCCATGAACACGCCGAGGATCGAGAACAACTCGCCGCGTTGCCACGCTGCCTCGAACAGTTCGCGGCGCTGCTCCGGCGTCGCAGTGAGGGCCGAGACCTCGCTGGGTGCGATCGGCACGCCACCGCGTGTCCACTTCGCCGACTCGCGGTACGAATCGCGGTCAGCAAGCAACGGGGCCTTGCGGTCCTCCGACACCTGGCCGTTGAACGCAGGCACCGAGAAGTTCGGCGTGCGCTGGAAGACGGTCACCTGGCTCGCCTCCTCAGCGATCAACGGGATCGACTGGATGCCCGATGATCCGGTGCCGATCACGGCGACGCGCCGGCCGGAGAAGTCGACCTTCTCGTGCGGCCAACGGCCCGTGACGTACACGCCACCCGTGAAGTTCTCCGTGCCGGGGACATCGGGGTCCTTCGGCACGGAGAGACAACCCGTCGCCATCACGTAGTGACGGCACGTGATCGACTCGCCGGTGTCGGTGCTGACGGTCCATGTCCTCGACGTGTCATTCCACACGGCGTCCCTCACGCGGGTGTTGAACGTGATGTGCGGGTACATGTCGTGCTTGTTGGCGACGAACTGGGCGTACCTCAGGATCTCGGGCTGGGTCGCGTACTTCTCGGACCAGGTCCATTCGTGCTCGAGATCGCGGTCCCAGGAATAGGTGTAGTCAGTGGTGGGGATATCGCACCGCGCACCGGGGTAGCGGTTCCAGTACCACGTGCCACCCACGTCGCCGCCGGACTCGAGAACGCGGAAACTGAAACCGGCCTCGCGCAGCTTGTGCACCATGTACAGGCCCGAGAACCCGGCACCTGCCACCACCACATCGACATTGTCCTGTGTCGCCACGGCATACCCCCTTCACGTTGCCGGCTGGTGCCGACCTTCCCCGTGGGAAGTCTCGCAGAGTGCGCGAAAGGGTGTCTAGCCCGGGCTTCAGCTCGGGCCCATGGCGGTCGTTGGTCCCGGCTCCCGGCACTCGGGGTCGGCAAGAATGTGGTTCGTGGAGAACAGCCAGGACACTGCCCAAGCACCGACAACCCGGCAGGGATTCGACCAGTGCCGGGCACGGTACGGCACGTTCAGTGAGTGCCCGTTGTGCGGGAACGGTCTGATCCCCGAGCACGCGCACTACAAGTGCACCTCGTGTGGGTGGCGCGACAGTTGCTGTGATTGAGTGGTGCCCGTGACTCTCACGGACCAGGACAGACAGGCACTCAGGGACAGGTACGCGGCAGAACGGGACAAGCGCCTGCGCGCCGACGGCAACGAGCAGTACCAGGAGCCCTCGGGCCGGTTTGCCAACCTCCTTGATGACACGTACGTGCAGGTCCAACCGCGCGAGGTGCTCGACACCGACGTCCAGGTTCTCGTCGTGGGTGCCGGTTTCGCGGGGCTCGTCACCGGTGCACGTCTGAAGCAAGCGGGCATCACCGACGTCCGCCTGATCGACAAGGCCGGTGACGTCGGGGGAGTCTGGTACTGGAACCGCTACCCGGGTGCGATGTGCGACACGGCCGCAATGATCTACCTTCCGCTCGCCGAGGAAGTCGGCACCGTTCCGTCGGCGAAGTACGTGCCCGCGCCGGAGATCCACGCACACGCGAAGCGCATAGCCACCACCTTCGGGCTGTACGACAAGGCACTGCTGTCCACCGGCATCGAATCCATCACGTGGGACGACTCCGCGTCGCACTACGTGGTGCGCACCGACCGTGGAGACACGCTGCGCGCGAAGTACGTGTGCATGGGCACTGGCCCGCTGCACCGACCGAAACTGCCGGGCATCCCGGGTCTCCAGTCGTTCAAGGGACACGCATTCCACACGAGCCGGTGGGACTACGCGTACACGGGTGGCGACCCCTCGGGTGCGTTGATGTCGAACCTCGCGGACAAGCGTGTCGGCATCATCGGAACCGGCGCCACGGCCGTGCAGTGCATCCCGCACCTGTCGCGCGCCGCGAAGGAACTGTTCGTGTTCCAGCGCACACCGTCGGCCATTGACGCACGCAACAACCACCCGATCGACACCGAATGGTTCGGGAAGCTCGAGCCAGGCTGGCAGCGCAAGTGGATGATGAACTTCACGACGCTGCAGACGATGGGGTACGCCGAAGAGGATCTCGTCATGGACGGTTGGACCGACATCTCGCTCCGCATCCGGGACCGCATGGTGGAGATCATCAAGGCCGGCGGCCAGATGGGTCCCGAGACGCTGCTGAAGGCATACGAGGATTCCGACGACGAGAAGATGTCGGAGATCCGCGCGCGGGTGGACACGATCGTCTCCGACAGTGCAACGGCGGATGCGCTGAAGCCCTGGTACCGCCAGTTGTGCAAGCGGCCGTGCTTCCACGACGAGTATCTGCAGTCCTACAACAACCCGAACACACACCTGGTGGACACGAACGGCAAGGGGGTCGAGCGAATCGACGAAACGGGTGCATGGGTGGACGGCGTCCACCACGAACTCGATTGCCTCGTCATCGCGTCCGGGTTCGAGGTGGGAACCTCGTACACGCGGCGCAGCGGCTACGACGTTGCCGGTCGTGACGGCCAGTTGCTCTCTGATTACTGGTCCGATGGCATGCGCAGCCTCCACGGCATGAACGTTCACGGTTTCCCGAACCTGTTCATCCTCGGTTTCTCCCAGGCCGCCAACCAGATTGCGAACGTGCCGCAGAACTACGTGGAGAACGGTCTCGCGATCGGCGACATCATCGCCCATGCCGAGTCAACCGGCGCGGCCACGGTCGAACCGTCCGCGAAGGCCGAGCAGGACTGGATCGACTTCATCACCAGCACCACGCGCGGCATCCGGGGTGGCATGGACTGCACCCCCGGCTACTACAACAACGAGGGCAAGCCGATGGGCAGGCGCGAGCAGCAGAACTCGAGCGGTCATCCCGGTGGTCCGATTGCGTTCTTCAACCACCTCGAGGAGTGGCGAGGCACCGGCGAGTTCGCCGGGCTCGAGTTCCGCTGAGCCGGTCAGACCTGCTTCAGCACGAAGCGAACCCCGCCGATCGACACTGATTCATCGTCACACGGAAGTGACCGTTCCCGTGCGCGGCGCAGGATCTCGTCGGCATTCTTCACGTTGATGTCAATCGCATCGAGCCCCTCGCCGCGCCCGCCCGCGGGGGTGAAGCGAACGCAGAAGTCAAGGGGTCGCACCTTGTGCATGCCGCAGTTGCGGCCGATGGTCACCGGGAGATCCATGATCGCACTCCACTTCGCGGACACAGCCTCCGGGTCGGCGCAGCCGACGTCGGCCTGCCCGAGTGACGTGACGAGTGTCGTGTCGACGGCGGCACGCCAGTCGTTGCCCGCAGGATGCCAGTCGTCGGGCGGTGTCTGCTGGTCGATCTCCATGAACGTGCCGCCGGTGTCGGCGGGGTGCAGCTGCATGTCCGTGAACCCGTCGCTGCTGTAGTCGGCGACGACGCGCACACCAAGCCTCTCGACACGCGCCCGGTGCCCCGCGAAGTCGTCGGTCTGGAAGATCAGCATGTACCCGCCGTCACCGCCGCGACGGTCGAGGTAACGCCCGGCAGTCGTTCCCTCCACGATCGGTGCGACCACCTCGATGAACTGGTCGCCCACGGGGATGACGGCGTTGTGGAGACCGAGGCGGTGGATGTGCGGGTCGACGTGGCCGGTGCGGATGCCGAACACGTTCTCGAGATGGCCGACAACGGAGTCGCGGTCACGTGCGACGAGACACACCTGGCGGAGACGAATCATGCGCCCATTATCCTTCTTCGCGTGCCGACGATCGTGATTGATGCCGAGGGCGTCGCCGCATCGCGTCCGAACCGCCCGTTGTTCGCCGGCGTCTCGCTGACCCTCAGCGACGGTGACCGCATCGGCGTCGTCGGTCTGAACGGGTGCGGCAAGAGCACCTTGCTGCGGATCCTGAGCGGCGAGATCGAACCCGAGGCGGGCGTCGTCCGCCGGGGCCGCGGCGCGCGCATCGGCGTGCTCTCGCAGGCAACGGTCCTTCCGGCCGGAACGGTTCGCCAGGCTGTCGGCGGCACGTGGCAGGGCGAGGCGATGCTCCAGCGATTCGGCATGGGGGACATGCTGGATGCGCGCACCGACGCGCTCTCCGGCGGCCAGATCAAGCGGGTCGCACTTGCTGCATTGCTGTCGGGCGAATGGGAGGCGCTCATCCTCGACGAGCCGACGAACCACCTCGATCTCGACGCGATCCGGTTCCTCGAGGAATGGCTGGCCGCGTACACGGGTGGTCTGTTGCTTGTCACCCATGACCGCCACGTGCTCGACAGGGTGACGACGAAGGTCGTCGAGATCGACCGCGGCAAGGCGTACGTGCACGTGCCGTCGGGTGTGAACGCCGGCTCCGGTTACGCGGCGTACCTGGCGGCGCGGATCGAGCGGGAGGAGCAGGCGGCCACCGACGAACAGGTGCGCAGGAACGCCGCGCGCAAGGAACTCGCGTGGTTGCGGCGCGGGGCACCCGCGCGTTCGACGAAGCCCAAGGCACGCGTGGACGCGGCGAAGGAGATCGTGTCGCGCCGTGCACAGCAGCCCGCCCGTGCCGACGATCTCGACCTGTCGTTCGGCAGCCAACGACTCGGCAACAAGGGAGTGGAGATCGAGGGAGTCGGTTTCTCGTGGCCGGGTGGTGGCGGCCGGACGGTTCTCCGCGATGTGACGCACTCACTGGAACCCGGCGACAGGCTTGGCATCGTCGGTGCGAACGGCGCGGGCAAGAGCACCCTGCTCGAGATCATCGCGGGGCGCATCGAACCCGTCGCGGGCCGTGTCGAGCGCGGCCGCACCGTGAAGATCGGGTGCTACGACCAGCTCGGGCGCGATCTCGACCTCACGATGCGCGTGCGTGACGCTGTCGCGGGCGACAAGGGTGCACCGTCCGTGGAGGACGTGAACCTGATGAAGCGGTTCTGGTTCGACGGTGACGCGCAGTTCGCACCCATCGGCATGCTCTCCGGCGGTGAGCGCCGCCGTCTCCAGCTGTTGCTCACCCTCGTCGAGCAGCCGAACGTCCTCCTGCTCGACGAACCGACGAACGACCTCGACCTCGACACGCTCCGCGCACTCGAGGACTATCTCGACGACTGGCCGGGAATTGTCGTCGTCGTCAGCCACGACCGCACGTTCCTGGACAGGACGGTCAGCGAGGTGATGGCTCTCGACGGCAACGGTTCGGCACGCCTCGTGCGCCACGGTGTCGCCGGTTGGCTGCAGGAACGTGCTGCCGCGCCGGCCGTCCAGCCCGCACGACCGTCGCCTGCCGCCGACACCGCAACAGCCGATTCCCCTAGGGGCAAGGTGAAGACCGCCCCCGTCACGAAGCAGAGTCCCAGCACGCTTCGTCGCCTGATCGGCCAGGCCGAGAAGAAGATGGAACAACTGAACGCGAGGAAGGACGACCTCACCACCCGGTTGTCATCCGCCGGTGCCGACCATGCTGCGCTTGCGAAGGTCACCACGGACCTGGCGGCCGTGCAGGCCGAACTTTCGTCGACAGAGGACGAATGGCTCGCTCTGTCCGCACAACTGGAGATTGCCGAGGGCTGACCTCTCAGCGCTTGAACGGGCCGCTGCCGAAGGCGATGGAATGGAACCGGTCGCCCATGCGCGCGTACCCCGCGCGGTTGGGGTGGAGCAGGTCGGGCATGTCGTTGACGTCGTCCGGGCCGAAGAGACGCAGGCCGTCGACGTAATGGATGTTCGTGTCCCCGGCCGCACGACGCTGTCCCACGACCTTCTCGACGTACTCGCGGATCCGGCGCAGGTTCAGCGCACCGGTTCCGAGGAACCCCGGACGTTCCCGCGAGTAGATGCCCTCGCTGCCGCGCAACGACGGGCCGAACCCGTCCTCGTGACCCGGGCAGAAGATCGGTGACATCACGATGAACGGGGTGTCGGGGGCGCCGTCGCGCACGGTGTCGATGAATCCGTGCAGCGCCGGCATGAACGTGCGTTAGCGCATGGTGTCGGCGTTCACCACGTTTATGCCGACCTTCATGCTGAGGTAGTCGGCACCGGAATCGCGCATCATGCGCGCGGCGAACTGATCGAGCTGGCACTGGCCGCCGAGCCCGAGGTTTGTGAGGTTGATGTCCTCCCGCACGGCGACGATCACCGGCCACACACCCATCGGGTGCTCCGCTTCCATGCAGTGGCTGATGCTGCTGCCGTAGTGCACCCAGGTCCGGCGCGTGTCCGCGGTCGGTGCGGCGACCGTCGCACCCTCATTGACCGTCACCGAACCGATGTCGATCCCGGCATTGGGCGGGAACCACACGCTCACCGTCTTGTTGCCGCCGGGAAGACCGGCGAGAACGACGCTCTCCCTCCCGCCCGGGATGATCGTGACGTCGGGCTTCGTGGGATCAGGTGTGTGAATGACGTGGTAGTTGCCGGCGCTGTGCGAAGCGACGACACGGTTGTCCACCGTCAACTCGACGGTGACCGGCATGACGGGGTTGTCACCCGTCTTCACGGTGATCAACTGGCAATCGATGCTGATTGTCGTTGCGTCCGTGTCGAACTCCATCCGCCCGCCGCTCAGCATCGAGGACACGACCGGCAACGCGACGGCATCGGTCTGTGCGAGTGCCCAGGCGGGCAGTCGGCTCGGTCGCAGACCGTCCTCGTGGTGGTTCAGCTCTGCGATCCCCGCGAAACGGACGGGACCGGACGGGGAGAGGTCAACGGTTGTCATGCGTGGTTTCCTTCCTGTCGA
>JBEDDY010000108.1:0-4085 GCA_041176025.1 Actinomycetota bacterium
ACATGTGACGAACACCGGCTCGACGCACTGCTCGGCTCCATGGAACCCGCACCCGGCTCGATACCCGCCCCGGCCGGTCACGGTCCCGCGGTGTTCGGCACCGTTCCCTTCCTTCCGTCCGAGACGGCGACCTTCGTGGTGCCGCGGTTGTGCATCACCAAGGGGAACGACGGACTCACGTTCGCCACCATCACCGGAGACGACCGGCAATCCGTCTCCGTCGCGGCACTCGACGATGCACTCGCGTCGGCGGCTTCGGTGTCTCGTCCCGCCCCCACGTCGAACACCTTCTCGGTCGGTCCGGCGATGGATGTCGACCAGTACCTCGCGACAGTCGCCGCGGCCAGGGATGCGGTGCGGTCCGGCGAACTGCAGAAGGCCGTCATCGCACGGGACATCACCGTCAGGTCGCACGAACCCGTCGACATCCACTCGGTGCTCCTGCGCCTGCGGGCGTCGTTCGGCAGCAGCTACAGGTACTGCGTGGACGGGTTCATCGGTGCGTCACCGGAACTTCTCGTCCAGGTCGAAGGACGGATGGTGCGCAGCCACCCCCTTGCCGGGACCGCACCGAGGACCGGCGACCCGGCGACTGATGCCCGTCTCGCCGGGGAACTCATCGCGAGCACGAAGAACCAGGTGGAACACCGGGTCGTCATCGACATGGTGCACGACACCTTGCTCCCTTACTGCTCCTACCTCGACTGGGAGCCCGAACCTTCGATCGTGACCGTCGCCAACGTGCAGCACCTCGGCACTGCGATCGAGGGTGCCCTTTCGGAGCCACGGCCGTCCGTGATGCACCTCGTGCGCCGGCTCTGCCCGACACCCGCCCTCGGCGGCGCCCCGTCCGCCGAGGCGATCGACTTCATCTGTCGTCACGAGAAGATGGACCGCGGCACGTACGGCGGTGCCGTCGGCTGGCTGGACACGCATGGCAACGGCACGTTCGCAGTGGCGATCCGTTGCGCCGAGTTCTCGGAGGACCGACGGACTGCCCGTCTCTTCGCCGGCGGCGGCATCGTTGCGGAGAGCGAACCCCTCTCCGAACTGGCCGAGACCCAGGCCAAGTTCCAGGCGATGCTCTCGGCGATCATCAGGCCGTGACCGCGTCGACGGCGGACACAACCGCGGCGTTCAGTGCGTCGTGGGCACCCACGTTCGCCGACCTGTCGCACACGACCTCGATCAACCTGGTTCCCGATCCGGTGAGCGCGCGCTCGAGTTCCTGGCGTGAACCCACGCGCACGAACGGGACGGCGTGGGCCGCCGCCAGATGCGAGAAGTCCACACCGTGGGGCGTGCCGTAGAGGGTCTCGAACGTGCCGGCATCGACCTGCGTCGCCTGCGGGAGGAACGAGAAGATCGACCCTCCGTCGTTGTTCGTGACGACGATGGTGAGGTCGATGGTGCGTCGCATCAATCCCCACATGCCGTTCGAGTCGTGCACCATCGCGACGTCGCCGATGTAGAGGGTTGTCGGGGCCCCGGTGGCGAGCGCGATGCCGACAGCCGTGCTGACGACGCCGTCGATGCCGTTCGCGCCCCTGTTGGAGTGCACCGCCACGTCGGGGGTCACGGTGCCGAACCACTCGACGTCGCGGATGGGCATTGACGATGACACGACCAGGTTCGACCCGGCCGGGCAAGTGTCCGCGACCCGGCGCGCCACGGTGGGTTCGGTGAAGTTCTCGTCCGTGTGGGCCGTGATCGCCTTCTGTGCCGCCGCCTCTGCCGTCATCCACGAGGCGAGCCATTCAGGTCGGGCCGGTGCTACGGAGCCCGCGAGCAACCCGACGATCCTGTCGACGGGACCGCTGATGGCGACCGACACCTTGTGGTCGGGGTCGACGACGGACTCGTGATCGTTCACCTGGATGATCCGCGCACCCGAGGAAGCGGCCCATTGCGCCAGAACCTTCGAAGCGGGAGGGTCACCGATGCGAACGATCACCCCCGGGACGTGGGACCCCGCGAACCGCGCCGAGCGAAGAACCGGGTCGAAACCGACGACCACGTTGGAGTGACACTCGCGCAGGCCGCTTGTCGCATCTGCGAACACGGGCCACCCGAGAGCCTCCGCGAGCGTGAGAACCTCTGCCGTTGCACCCCGTCCCGCGATGATGATGCCGTCCTTGCCCGACACCATGGAAACGAGCCCCGCAACAGACGCTGCGTCCACACCGAGAGTGGCGGGCACCATCCTTGACCCGTCGACGACCGGCAGTTCGCCTGCGTCACCGAGCAACGGCTCCCGGAACGGGAGGTTCAGGTGCACCGGCCCGGGAAGGGTCCCGACGGATGCGGCCATTGCCCGGCGTGCGAGAGACCGCCACGTGTGGCGCGCATCGTCGCCCGGCACGCCCGGGTCATGGAACCACCTCACGTTGTTGCCGAACATCTTCGTCTGGTCGATCGTCTGCGGAGCCGCGACATCACGGAGTTCCGGCGGACGGTCGGCGGTGCAGACGATCATCGGCACGCGGCTCTGGTGTGCCTCCACCACCGGTGCGACGAAATGGGCCGCCGCAGTCCCCGACGTGCACAGCAGCACGGCAGGAATCCCGGTTGCACGACCGATGCCGAGCGCGGCAAAACCTGCACTTCGCTCGTCGTGGAAGACGTGCAGAGCCAGTTCGGGGCGCCGCGCAATCGCCACCGCCAACGGGGTGGAACGGCTGCCGGGGGCGACCACGGCGTGGGTGATGCCCTGCCGGACCCATTCATCCGCGAGGGTCGCACAGAATGCCGCTGAAGTGTCGCCCGGGGTGGCCATGGGTTCTAGTCTCGCATCGTGCGAGTCGAAATCTGGTCTGATGTCGTGTGTCCCTGGTGCTACATCGGGAAGCGGCGTTTCGAGAAGGCAGTGGAAGCCCTGCGCGAGAAGGGGGTGGACGCACCCATCGAGGTCGTCTACAGGTCGTACCAACTGGATCCCACGGCGCCCGCAGGCAATCCCACGCCGGCGGTGGACGCGTACGCCAGGAAGTTCGGCGGACGCGAGCGTGCCGAACAGATCATCGGGCATGTGTCGGGTGTCGCAGCCGGTGACGGCATCGAGTTCCGCATGGACAGGGCCCTTCGCGCCAACACCATCCTCTGCCACCGCGCTCTCCACTGGGCACTGGCCGGCCACGGCGAGGGCACACAGTGCGAGTTCAAGGAGCGTCTCCTGAAGGCCTACTTCACCGACGGTCTGGATGTCGGCGATGCCGACGTCATCGCGACGTGCGCATCCGAGATCGGCCTCGACGGCGCGGCGTTGCGCACGTGGCTCGACTCCGACGAAGGCAAGTCGGAGGTGGTGGCCGACTTCGAGGCAGCGATCAACCTCGAGATTTCCGGCGTCCCCGCCTTCCTGATCGACGGCCGCTACATGGTTCCCGGCGCACAGGATGTCGACGTGTTCGTGAACGTGCTCGAGCGGGTCCTCGCCAGGTGACTCTCGGCCACGGGACGACGGGGTCGGGCACCCCTGTCACGTTCGTGCACGGTTTCACCCAGACCCGGTCGTCCTGGGCCCCCGTCGTGTCGCGTCTGCGCGGTGCCGAATGCACGGTGATCGACGCACCCGGCCACGGCGACTCACCCGACGGGGCGCGTTCGCTGTGGCAGTGCGCCGACGACATCGCGGACACGATGCCCCGAGGGGTCCTGGTCGGCTATTCGATGGGCGCGCGGATGGCGATCCACACCGCCCTCGCGCACCCGGGTCGGGTGACAGCGCTCGTCGTCGTCAGCGGCACGCCGGGAATCGAGGACGACACCGAACGCACCGCCCGCCGGATGTCCGACGACCGGCTCGCAGACCACATCGAGGAGATCGGCGTCGCGGCCTTCGTGGACGAATGGCTGTCGAACCCGATGTTCGCGGGCCTCACGGAGGAGACATCCATGAGGCCTCAACGCCTGACGAACACGGCGCGAGGCCTGGCCGACTCATTGCGTCATGCGGGCACGGGTACGCAGGAGAACCTCTGGCCCCGCATCCGCGAGATCGACGTCCCGGTGCTCATCGTCGCCGGTGCGAATGACACGAAGTTCGCGGACATCGCGCGGAGAATGAACCCGTTGATTGCGGGGTC
>JBEDDY010000109.1:0-16294 GCA_041176025.1 Actinomycetota bacterium
ACTCGCCGTTCCTGCACACGCACGGGAACGACGAGATGATGCCCTCGGGCACGCCGTAGCTGCCGTCCGACGGGATCGCCATGGACACCCAGTCACCCTCGGCGGTGCCGAGCGCCCAGGAGCGCATGTGGTCGATGGCGGCGTTCGCAGCCGAAGCAGCGGACGACAGACCACGGGCCTTGATGATCGCCGCACCTCGCTTTGCCACGGTGGGGATGAACTCACCGTCGAGCCATGCCTGGTCGTTGATCATCTGGGCCGCGTTCTTGCCGTCGACCTCGCAGTGGAAGAGGTCGGGGTACTGCGTGCTCGAGTGGTTGCCCCAGATCGTCATCTTCTTGATGGACGACACGGGCTTGCCGACCTTCGCGGCCAGCTGCGAGACGGCGCGGTTGTGGTCGAGGCGGGTCATCGCGGTGAAGCGGCGCGGGTCGAGGCCCTTCGCGTTGTTCATGGCGATGAGTGCGTTGGTGTTGGCGGGGTTGCCCACGACGAGGACCTTCACGTCCTTCTTTGCGGCCGCGGCCAGGGCCTGTCCCTGGGGCTTGAAGATGCCGCCGTTCGCGCTCAGAAGGTCGCCGCGCTCCATGCCGTCCTTGCGGGGCATGGCGCCCACCAGGAAGGCAGCATCGGCGTCACCGAATGCGGTCTCTGCATTGTCGGTCCCGACGATTCCGGCAAGCAGCGGGAACGCGCAGTCGTCGAGTTCCATCTTGACCCCCTCGAGCGCGCCGAGTGCCGGCGTGATCTCGAGGAGCTGCAGGATGACGGGCTGGTCGGGGCCGAACACGGCCCCGGAGGCGATACGGAAAAGGAGGCTGTAGCCAATCTGGCCGGCTGCACCGGTGACGGCGACACGTACTGGGGTTGTCATGTTCACAAGCGTACGCAGTCGGCCCCGCCCCGTACCAATACGCCGGAGCCCCTGTGACTATTGACCCATGGCCCCCACGATGGCCTCCACGTAGCGGTCCTGACCAACGGCGTTCGGGTGCACCTTGTCCTTGGCGAACCACTCCGGGTGGTCCTTGGAGAGCGTGTACCAGTCGAGGACCGTCACGTTCTTGTACGTGTTCGGCAGGGCGTAGATGATGTCGTTGTTGATCTTCTCGTACTCGCGCGTGGGCACGCGGATGGTGAGGATGATCACCTTCTTCACCTCCGCCAGGGGCTTCATCAACCTCTCGAAGATGCCCGGCTTCGCGGTGCCGTTCGTGCCCAGGTGGATGATCACCGTACTGCCCAGTTCCTTGGTCGCCCTGTAGTAGTTGAAGATCTGCAGCGCATCGAGGGGCTGGCGGTTCTTCGCTGCATCCACGACAAAGCCCTTTGCGGACAGTTTCTTTGCCGACCCGAGCATGACCGAGTCCCCGACCGCGAGCACGTCGATGATCCTCGGTGGCGACGTGGTCGGCATGGGAACCGTCGTCTGGCCGGGCGCGACCGTGGGTCGCGGCGCGATCGTGGGGATGGTGACGACAGCGTTCTCGTTCTCGTTCAGGTTCGCGGTGATGTCGTCCGGGACGACCTTCGCAGTGGCCATGGAGACGACGGCAAAGAGCGGCACGATTGCCGCGACTGCGGCGGCGGCGCTGATTCTCCGTTTGCGGTCGCGCGCGGCGACGGTGCCGGGGTTGCGCCACCTGTGCCATGCCTCGGTCCACACACCCATGCGGATGGGGTACTCGAACCAGCGGTACGACATCTCGGTCACGGCGAGCGTGATGATCATCAACGCCGCGAACTCCTTCGTCTGCAACGGCGTGCCCGCCGTCTTGCGGTACAGCTGGAAGATGGGCCAGTGGTACAGGTACAGGCCGTAGCTGCGCGTGCCGAGGTACACGAACACCGGGTTGCCGATGACGTAGCGGCCGAGGATCGAACGCGGCTTCGTGACGGCGAGGATTGCAACCACCGACGCGACTCCGACCAGCATGAGACCACCGCGGTACAGCAGGTCGTACGCGTGCTCGGTGTCCCCGCGCACGACGTCGCGGAACGTCCAGCACATCCACCCGAGCGCGGCGAGCGCGAGCACGCCGAGCGTGTCGTACACCGCGGTTCCGTTGCGCACTCCCCTGCGCACCAGGGCCCACGGTCGCCACACGACCGCGAGTGCGGCCCCCAGCAGGAGACCCGTTGCCCTGCTGAACGTGCCCAGGTACAGGAAGTCCGTGCGCAGGATGTGCCGCCCGAGGACGGTGAAGTACTGCCCCGGCGTCTCGGCGAACGTCCCGATCGGCCCGGACCTGTACATCAGTGCCGACACGACGCCGACTGCCGCCGCGAGCAGCGTGAACCAGACCGCCAGCATCGGGAGTGTGGACTTGCGCAACCGTCTCAGCAGCACGAACATGACGACAGGCCACACGATGTAGAACTGCTCCTCGACGGCGAGCGACCAGAGGTGCCGCAACGGGGCGAACGCGAACGAACTCGTGTAACTGCTGCCGCTCCACACCTGGAACCAGTTGGACCCGTAGAGGAAACCCGCGATCGTGTCCCCTCGCAGCATTCCCAGCCGGGAACGGTCGAAGAACGCGCACCAGGTGACGAGAAGAACGAGAAGCATCCACAGTGCGGGCAGGAGCCGGCGTGCCCTGCGCATCCAGAAGTTGGAGAGCTTCACCGTCCCGGTCCGCTCGCGCTCCGCGATGAGGAGCAGCGTGATGAGGTAGCCGGAGATGACGAAGAAGACCTCGACACCGAGGAACCCGCCGCCGAGCCAGCGGCTGTCGGCGTGGTACACGATGACAGCCATGACGGCGAGTGCACGCAGACCGTCGAGGCCGGGGATGTACGGGACGGTGGGACCGCGGCGTGTCCCCCACGCGGGCGTTCCGCTTTCCTGTGTCGTGTTGTTGCTCATGGGGAACAGCGACGGACGCGTCAGGCGACGGGCAGACCCAACTGCGCGTAGATCTCGCGCGTCGCCGTTGACTTGTTCATTGTGTAGAAGTGCAGACCCGGCACGCCGGACGCGAGCAGCTCCGCGCACAGTTCCGTTGCGGCCTCGACACCGATCCGTCGGACGTCCTCGGGGCTCGTGCCCGAATCGAGACGTTCGCGCAGCCACTTCGGGAATGCCGCACCCGACATCTCCGACATGCGCTCGACCTGGGCGATGTTCGTGACGGGCATGATCCCGGGGATGACCGGCTTCTCGACCCCGAGGTCGGCGAGTTCGGCGACCATGCGGTGGTAGTGCTCCGCCTCGAAGAAGAACTGCGTGACGGCGAAGTCGGCCGCGCGCAGCTTCTCTGCGAGATGCAGGCGGTCGACCGCGCGGGACTCGGAACGCGGGTGCACCTCCGGGTGGGCGGCCACGCCGATGCTCATGTCGGAGATCGACTTCACGTGCTCGATCAGCTCGATCGCATAGCGGTAGTCGCTCGGACGGGCGTCCGCCGGGTCCTTCGGTGGGTCGCCGGCGAGTGCAAGCACGTTCTCGAGGCCCCCCGCCACGTACGTGCCGATGATGTCGGCGATCTCCGCACGGGTGTGGCCGACGCAGGTGAGGTGCGCCATCGGCGGGATGCCGGTCTCCTTGCGCACCCACAGGACGGTGTCACGGGTGTACTCGCGGGTGCTGCCGCCGGCGCCGTAGGTGACCGAGACGAACGACGGGCCGAGCGGCTCCAGCTCCGCGATGGTGCGTCCGAGACTGAGGGAGCCCTGGGCGGTCTTCGGGGGCGAGAACTCGAACGAGAACGTCCGACCAGCCGCGAGAAGGTCACCGATACGAGCCATGGACGTTGATTCTACGATGTGACGCGCTGCCGCTCGGGCCAACTAATGGCGGAAATGACGGGTCCCCGTGAGGACCATCGCGATTCCGTGCTCGTTGGCGGCCGCGATCGACTCGTCATCCCGCACGCTCCCGCCCGGCTGGATGATCGCGGTGACCCCGGCTTTCGCGAGCTCGTCGACTGTGTCCCGGAACGGGAAGAACGCATCGCTCGCCGCCACGCTTCCCCGCGCTCCGTCACCCGCGCGACCGATGGCGATGCGCGCGGCGTCGACGCGGTTCGGCTGGCCACCACCCACGCCGACCACGACGTCGGAATTTGCGAGGACGATCGCGTTGCTCCACGTGGCCGAAACGGTCTGCCACGCGAGCAGGAGATTCGTCCATTCCTCGTGCGTCGGCACGCGGTCGGTGGCCACCGTGAAATCGTCGAGCGGTTCGTCGACCTCGTCGTTGGTCTGCACCAGCAGGCCACCGTCGACGCTGCGGACGTTCACCCCCATGCTGTGGAACGGCGCGACGGCCTCGATCAGGCGAAGGTTCTGCTTGGCACACAGCACGTCGAGTGCCGCGGCCGTGAACGACGGCGCAACGACGACCTCGGTGAACACCTCCGCGATGGCTGTTGCCGTGGCCTCGTCCACCTCCCCGTTCACCGCGATGATCCCACCGAAGGCACTCACCGGGTCCGCCGCATGGGCCTTCTTGTACGCGTCCTCGATGGTCGGGGCGAGCGCGACACCGCACGCGTTCGCGTGCTTCACGATGACGGCCGCGGGGCGGTCGAACCGGCTGACGAGCTGCCACGCAGCCTCCGTGTCGAACACGTTCAGGTACGACATCTCCTTGCCATTCAGCTGCGTCGCCGAGTCCCACCAACTCTCCGCGCCGGGGAGTCGGTAGAGAGCGGCCTGCTGGTGCGGGTTCTCGCCGTAACGCAGGACCTCGGCGCGCTCGGCCACGATCGTGAGGATGGGTGGCAGGGTGGCGTCGATGCGGCGCGGGCTGTCGTCGGCCAACCACGACGCGATCGCTGCGTCATAGGCGCTGGTGATGCGGAACGCCTTCTGCGCGAGGAGGCGCCGTGCCTGCTCGCCGAACGTCCCGTCGCGCAGCATCTCCGTGACTGCCTCGTAGTCAGCGGTGTCAACGACCACGCCGACGTGCGCGAAGTTCTTCGCGGCGGCCCGGACCATGGCGGGACCACCGATGTCGATGAGTTCGACACCCGGGTCAGAGTTGAACGGGTACAGGTTCACCACGACGAGGTCGATGCCCTCGATCCCGTGCTGCTTCATCTCGTCGAGGTGCTGCTGCTTGTCGCGGTCGGCGAGGATGCCGCCGTGGATGCCGGGGTGAAGAGTGACGACGCGGTGGTCGAGGATCGGTTCGAGACCGGTCAGTTCGGCGACATCAGTGACGGGAATCCCGGCTTCGGCAATCGTGCGCGCGGTGCCGCCGCTCGAGAGCAGCGTCCAGCCGAGTTCCCGCAGCGCCGACGCGAGGTCGACGATGCCCGTCTTGTCGTAGACGGAGAGAAGTGCGCGGGGCACTCAGCGAAGTCCGGCGACGATCTCGGCCATCAACGAACCGGCCTCGGTGGGGTTCTGTCCCACCTTCACGCCGGCGTCGCGGAGTGCATCCATCTTGCCCTGGGCAGTGCCCTTGCCGCCCGAGACGATGGCACCTGCATGGCCCATCTTCGTGCCCGCGGGTGCAGTGACGCCGGCGATGTAGGCCGACATCGGCTTCGTGACGTTGGCCTTGATGAACTCGGCTGCCTCTTCCTCGGCCGAACCACCGATCTCGCCGATCATGATGATCGCGTGGGTCTCGGGGTCGTTCTGGAACTCCCTCAGGCAGTCGATGAACGACGTGCCGGGGACGGGGTCACCACCGATTCCCACGCAGGTGGACACGCCGATGCCGCGCTGCTTCAGTTCGTAGAGCGCCTGGTACGTGAGCGTGCCGGAGCGCGACACGATGCCGACGTTCGGGCCCGACGCAGACGGCGCCTGTGCGATCTCACCGGCGGTGATGCCGATGTTGCACTTCCCGGGGCTGATGATGCCCGGGCAGTTCGGGCCGAGCAGACGGACGTTCGGGTACTTGTTGACGAGGGTGTTGTACGTGCGCGCCTCGTCCTGGGCGGGGATGCCCTCGGTGATGCACACGATGAACGTGACGCCGGCCTCTGCGGCCTCGAGGATCGCAGCCGAAGCAGCCTTCGGCGGCACGGCCACGAACGATGCGGTTGCGCCGGTCGCCTTCACCGCGTCGGCGACGGAATCGAACACCGGGATGCCCTCGACATCGGTGCCGCCCTTGCCGGGCGTGACGCCGGCGACGACCTGCGTGCCGTAGGACTTGTTGCGCAGGCCGTGGTACTTGCCCTGGCCGCCGGTGAGTCCCTGGACGATCACCTTCGTGTTCTGGTCGACGAAAATTGCCATGGGTCCGTTCCTTACTTCGCGAGTGCCACTGCGGCCTGGGCCGCCTCGAGCATCGTGGGCTTGCTGGTGAGCTTCGACTCGGGGATGCCGGCGTTCGCGAGGATCTCACGACCCTGCTCGGCGTTGGTGCCGTCGAGACGGATCACGATCGGTGCACGCAGTTCGACGCGCTTCATCGCTTCCACGATGCCGTTCGCGACTTCCTCGCCGCGGGTGATGCCACCGAAGATGTTGATGAAGATCGACTTGACCTTCTGGTCGCTGTTGATGACCTCGAGCGCACCGGCCATGAGGTCTGCGTTCGCGCCGCCACCGATGTCGAGGAAGTTCGCGGCGGTGCCGCCCACCTGGTTGACCACGTCGAGCGTGCTCATGGCGAGTCCCGCTCCGTTCGCGATGATGCCGACCGTGCCGTCGAGGCCGATGTACTGCAGGCCCTTCTCACGCGCGAGCTGCTCGCGGGCATCCAGTTCCACCGTCGCGGCGTACTCGGCCCACTCGGGATGGCGGTAGTCGGCGTTGCCGTCCAGGCTGACCTTGGCGTCGAGTGCGTGCACCTCGCCGGTCGGCTTCAGGATGAGCGGGTTGATCTCTGCGAGGTCACAGTCACCCTCGGTGAAGCAGCGGTAGAGCTTGACCAGGATGTCAGCGACGCCGTCCTGGGCCTTCGCGGGGATGTTCGCCTTGACAGCGGCGGCCTTCGCGGCCGCGAGGTCGAGACCGACCGTCGGGTCGATGTGCTGCAGCAGGATCGCTGCGGGGTTCTTCGCGGCAACCTCCTCGATCTCGACGCCGCCCTCGGCGCTGAGCATCAGCAGGTGCTTCTTCGCGGCGCGGTCGAGTGTGAACGACGCGTAGTACTCCTCGGCGATGTCTGATGCGTGCTCCACCCACACGCGCTTCACGAGGTGGCCCTTGATGTCCATGCCGATGATGTTCCCTGCATGGGTGCGCACCTCGTCGGCGTTGTTCGCGAGCTTGATGCCGCCTGCCTTGCCGCGCCCACCGACCTGCACCTGTGCCTTCACGACGACCGGGTAGCCGGCCTTCTCGGCGACTGCCACCGCCTCGTCGACGGTGACGGCGATGCCACCGGCAGAGACCGGGATGTCGAAGCGGGCGAAATACTGCTTGCCCTGGTACTCAAAGAGATCCATTGACCTACTCCTTGCTGTCGAGTTCCTGCTCGAGCCACTGGCAGATGCCCTTCAACGAAGAGCCGGGCCCGAAGATGTTGGCCACTCCCTGCTCACGCAGCTCGCGCGCGTCCGCATCGGGGATGACCCCGCCGCCGAACACCATGATGTCGGCCAGGTCGCGCTTCGTGAGTTCCTCGATGACGCGGGGGAAGAGGGTGTTGTGCGCGCCCGAGAGCAGGGACAGGCCGACTGCGTCGGCGTCCTCCTGCAGGGCGGTCTCGGCGATCTGCTCCGGGGTCTGGTGCAGGCCCGTGTAGATGACCTCGAAGCCGTGGTCGCGCAGGGCACGGGTGATGGTCTTGGCGCCGCGGTCATGCCCATCAAGGCCGGGCTTGGCTACGACGACTCGGTACGTGCGCTTCACAGAAAGAAAACCTTACGCCGTGACCCCAACTCAGCACCAACCCGACCACAATGGGGGCATGCGTTCTCCCCGCCTGCGCAGCCCCCTCGCCCGGGCCGTCGTGCCGGTTCTCGCCGGAATCGCCTTTTTCGTCTTTTTCTTCGCGGGTCTGTGGCTGGCGGCCACGGTCATCAACGACAGGGCCGATCCCGGGTCGAAGATCGCCAACAAGGTCTTCGAGGTGGGCAAGGTCAAGGACATCGCGAAGGCAGTGTCCGAGGGCGGCCCGTTGCTCTTCCCCGACCTGAAGAGTGCCGACGGCATCCGTTCGATCGTGCTCGACCACCAGGGTACGGACCCGGCCACGGGCTGGCAGGTGTACTACGCCTACCCGGCCGACCGTGACTCGACATGCCTGGTGACGCACATCGCGAAGACCGACACCTACACGGACTGTGACAACCGCACGGTGAAGGTGACGGATCTCGCCCTGCCGACGGACGTGCGTCCGGTGGTGGAGAACCGCACCACCCTGTCGATCGACCTGCGTGGCATCACGTCGGCAACCACCGTGCCGACGACGACAACTCGCCCCTAGGCGGAGGTGACCGCGTCGGCGAGACGAGCGGCGAATTCCTCGGTGTGCGCGGCGAGACGCCCGCGCTGCAGCGACAGGCCACCGATGACCTCGCCGCCGGTGGAGAGAAGCTCGCGTGTGATGACGTCGAGAGACTTCCCCGGGTTCAGCGCGTAGGTGCAGAACCCCGCGACCTTCTTGCCGGCCATCGACGGCAGGCCGCGCAGGTTGTCGATGCCCCATGGCTTCTGGCCGACGACGAAGAGACCGTGCACCCACGTGCCGACGATGACGACGTCTGCATTCTGGATCGCACCATGGTCGGGGTCGTTCATCGGAGCGAACCCCGAGATCTGCCAGCCCTCCTGCTGGAGGTTCGCGGCGATGAGCTCGCCCGCCTTCCAGGTGTTGCCGGTCAAACTCTCGATCAGGATCGCTGCCTTCATGGACTCCACACTATTCGCGCACACGCCACCGCACGAACGTCCGTGGGTCGCTGCGTCAGATCTTCTTCAGTGGGGCCCACGCCAGCAGGAGATGTTTGGTGCCCCTCTCACGGAAGCGCACCGTCGCCTCGGTCTTCTCGCCTTCACCGGAAATGGACAGGATCACGCCGTCCCCGAAGATCGCGTGGGTGACATCGTCGCCGACACGCAGGTGTGAGTACTCCTCGGCGGACTTCGCCGGCGTGGGTGCCTTCTGTTCCCTGCGCGGCGGACCGGCGCCGAACGTGCGGCCACTCGGTTCCTCGTCGCGACGGCGGTACTCGGGAACGTCACGGTCGCGCCAGCTGCCGCTTCCCCCGAACACGCGCCCCGAGTCGGACCCGGAGTCGACACTGCCCTGGCGGTCGAACAACTCTGCGGGCACCTCGGCCAGGAACCGCGACGGCGGGTTGTACTGGCTCTGGCCGTAGAGCATGCGCTGCCATGCGTGCGACACGTGCAGTTTCTCGCGTGCGCGGGTGATGCCGACGTAAGCCAGGCGTCGCTCCTCTTCAAGTTCGCGGGGGTCGAGCAACGCGCGGCTGTGCGGAAAGATGCCCTCCTCGCAGCCGATGAGGAACACCACCGGGTACTCGAGGCCCTTGGCGGAGTGCAGCGTCATGAGGACCACCTGGTTCTCGGCGTCGAGGTCGTCGGTGTCGGCGACGAGCGACACCTGCTCGATGAACTCGTCGACGTCGGCGAACTCGGCGGCGCGGCCGATGAGCTCGTTCAGGTTCTCGAGGCGACCGTCCGCCTCGACGGTGCCCTCTTCCTGCAGTTCGGTGATGTAACCGCTGGAATCCATTGCCACCTGCAGGATGGATGACGGCCCGTCGTCGAGCGACGCGTTCAGCTCGTCGATGAGCGCGAAGAACCTCGCGATTCCCTTCGCTGCTCCTCCCGAGACTCCCGCCTCCGCGCACCGCCGCATTGCGGCCGCGAACGAGATGTCGTTGTCACGCGCGAAGACGTCGATCTTGCCCAGGCTGGCATCACCCACACCGCGCTTCGGCACGTTGATGATGCGCTTGATGTTGATCTCGTCGACCGGGTTGACCGCCACGCGCAGGTACGCCATTGCGTCCTTCACTTCCTTGCGGTCGTAGAACTTGGTGCCGCCGACGACCTTGTACGGGATGCCGCGCCGCATGAACGATTCCTCGATGGTGCGGCTCTGCGCGTTCGTGCGGTACATGACGGCAATGTCGCCCCACTGCTTGCCCTGCTTCTCGTGGATGTCGCGGGCGGTGTCGGCGACGAAACCGGCCTCGTCGTACTCGTCATCGGCGTAGTACCGCACGATGTGGTCCCCCTGGCCGGCTGCGGTCCACAGGTTCTTCGGGCGACGCTCGGCGTTCTGCGAGATCACGGCGTTGGCGGCCGTGAGGATGGTCTGGGTGCTGCGGTAGTTCTGGGCAAGGATCACGACGGTGACGTCCGGGAACGCGGTCTCGAACTGGTCGATGTTGCGCATGTCGGCGCCGCGGAACTTGTAGATGCTCTGGTCGCTGTCGCCCACCACGCACACGTTGTGGTGCCTTGCACCGAGCATGAGGACGATGCGGTTCTGGGCGAGGTTGGTGTCCTGGTACTCGTCGATGAGCACGTGCTCGAAGCGTTCCTGGTACATGTTCAGCACGTTCGGGTGCTGCTCGAACAGGTGCACGACGTTCACCAGCAGGTCGTCGAAGTCCATTGCGCCGGCCTTCACCAGGCGGGCCTGGTACTCGCGGTAGATGTCGGCGTACTTGCGGTCGGCAATGTGCTGGGCGCTGTCGGTCGCCTTGTTGACGCCGATCAGCTCGTTCTTCCAGAGGCTGATCCGGCCCTGCACGGACTGTGCGGGGAACTTGCGGGGGTCGAGCCCCATGTCGCGGATGACGTACCCCACGAGGCGCTTGGAGTCCTGGCTGTCGTAGATGGTGAAGGTCTTCGGGTAACCGATGAGGTCGGCGTGGGCACGCAGGATGCGCACGCACGCCTTGTGGAACGTGGTGACCCACATCTTGTTCGCCACCGGGCCGACGAGGTCCTGCACGCGGTGGCGCATCTCGTCGGCGGCCTTGTTGGTGAACGTGATCGCGAGGATCTTCGTGGGGTGCACGCCCTGCTTGATCAGCCAGGCAATGCGCTGCGTGAGGACGCGCGTCTTGCCCGAACCGGCACCCGCAACAACAAGAAGCGGCCCTCCGGGATGGAAGACCGCATCTTCTTGTTCGGGGTTCAGGGACGGTGATCCGTCACCGGTGAACAGGTCGGGCTGGGACATGGTCCCGCCATCCTATGTGTGGGCTGTGTCGGGCCTTACTTGCGGGCGAGGATGCGCAACGGGATGTTGCGCGGTCCGCGCACCTGGCCGGTGCTCCACGTGACTTCTTCCGTGGGGTTCAGTTCGAAGTCCGGGAAGCGCTCGAGGAACACCTCGACCGCCACGTTGAGTTCCGCGCGGGCGAGGTTCGAGCCGATGCAACGGTGGATGCCGAGACCGAACGCCGCATGGCGGTTCTCGGTGCGGTCGATGTCCACTTCATTTGCGTTCTCGAACTGTGCCTCGTCGCGGTTCGCAGCGGGGAACGGCAGCAGCACCCAGTCGTCCTGCTTCATCTCCACGCCGTGGAACTCGAGGTCTTCCTTCACGATGCGCGCCATGGTGACGGGCGCGTACGCACGGAGGAACTCCTCCACTGCCTGCGGGATCATTTCCTTGTTCTCCACGAGGCGGCGACGGTCGACCGGGTTCGACGCGAGGTGCCAGATGGACGAACCGATGCCCGACCAGGTGGTGTCGATGCCGGCGATCAGGATCAGCACGACGGTTCCGTGGACGTGCTGCGGGCTCAGCTTCTGGCCGTGCAGTTCCGCGTTCAGCAGGAACGTGATGAGGTCGTCCTTCGGGTTGTCCACGTGGTCGGCGATGTGCCTGTCGAGGTACTCGCTGAACTCCATGAACATCGCGAGGCGCTCCTCGTTGCGCTCCGCGCCGATGGCGCCGAGGATCAGGTTGACCCAGCTGCGGAACTTGTCGGCGTCCTCGAGCGGCAGACCCAGCATCTCGGCGATGATGAGCACGGGGATGTGCTGGCTGTACTCGAGAGCGGCATCGACCGTGTCGCGGTCACCCATCTTGTCGATGAGCTCGTTGCACATCTTGTACATCTTCGAACGGAGCGGGTCGATCTGCTTCGGCGCAAAGGCCGGCAGCAGGAGACGACGTGCATCAGCGTGGAAGGGCGGGTCGCTGGAGATCGGCGGCACGGAACCCACGGGTGCGGGGATCGCATCGGGATTCTGGCTGGGCTTCAGCTGCGTGACGACCGGTCCCTGGCTGGAGAAGTGGTCGGTGTCGTACGCGATCTCGTGCACCAGGTCGTGCGTGAGCGGCAACCACGTGCCGCCGTAACGGTCGGTGTGGGCGATCGGGCAACCCGACGCCTTCAGGTTCGACCAGATCTCGTGGATGTTGTTGTTGTATTCCGGATCGCCGTGATCGAAATCGGTTGCCCAGTCGGTGACGGGGCCGTACACAGTGGTCATGATGATTCTCCGTTGGGGGGGGTTCGTTGGGTCAGTCTTCGATGATGATCGCGAACTCGGGGCAGTTGGCCGCGGCGAGGCGGGCCTTGTCCTCGAGACCGGCAGGAACAACACCCTCGTTCAGTTCGAAGGCGTTGCCGTAGTCGTCCACGTCGAACAACTCGGGGGCCAACGCGTAGCAGCGGTTGTGGCCCTGGCACTTGGATGAATCAACGTGAACTCGCATGCGGTCAGAATAGAGGCTGGCCGTGAGAAAGTCACGGTCGAAATGTCTCACGGAGGGACGATGATCATCCTGCTGCCGCCATCGGAAGGAAAAGCCGACGGAGGCACCCCCCGTACGTCCTGGAACCCCGGTTCGGGCCTGCTGGGCAAGGGTTTGGGACCGATGAGGGCGGATGTGGCGCGGGCTCTCGCGGCCGCAAAAGGCGGTGACCAGAAGCTTCTCGGGGTGAAGGGGGACGTCCTGGAGAACGCCCGGGCGGCCAACAGGACCCTCGTCGGCAGCCCCACGCTGCCCGCCTGGCAGCGCTACACCGGGGTCGTCTGGGATCACCTGGACCTTGCCTCGATGACAGCGACCGCACGCAAGACCGCGCTCGCCGCGATTTTCGTGCCGAGCGCCGTGATGGGACTCGTGCGGGCCGATGACCCGGTTCCCGGGTACAAGCTGAAGATGGGTGTGTCGATCGTTCCCATCGGAAAAGTCGCGCGGTTCTGGAAGGAAGCCCTCACGGCCGAGATGCAGAAGCTGTCCGCGAAGCACGTGATCGTCGACCTGCTCCCGCAGGAACATGCGGGGGCGTTCGACTGGTCGGCTGTCGACAACGTCGTGCGCGTCGACCTCGTGTCAAAGAACGGTGGTGTCGTCGGGGGACACAACGCGAAGGCGGCCAAGGGCCTGCTTGCACGCCACATCCTGGACAACGTGAAAGTGCAGTCAGCGGACGCCGGGGCAATCAGGAAGGCGGTCTCGTCGTTCCGTCATGCCGAGTACGGGGCCCGCGTCCACCGGGCATAAGTTGTGTCGCAGCACAGGGGGTGCGCACCATGACGACTCGTGACCTATTCGACCTCTCCGGCAGGACGGCCATCATCACCGGCGGCAGCCGCGGTCTCGGCCAGCAGATGGCACTCGCTTTCGCCGACCACGGTGCGAACGTCGTCGTGGCCAGCCGCAAGCTGGAGAACTGCGAGGCGGTCGCGCAACAGGTGCGACAGCGCGGGGTGAAGGCGAAGGCGATCGCGTACCACGCGGCATCGTGGGACGACGCCGACCGACTCGCGGCCGAGTCGATAGCGGAGTTCGGCCACATCGACATCCTCGTGAACAACGCGGGCATGTCCCCGCTGTACCCGTCACTCGTGGACGTCACCGAGGACCTGTACGACAAGGTGCTCGGCGTCAACCTGAAGGGCCCGTTCCGCCTGTCGGCACTGATCGGGACGCACATCGTGCAGAGCGGCCGCACGGGATCGATCATCAACGTGTCGTCGATCGCGAGCCGGCGACCGTCACCGAACGAGGTCGTCTACGGCGCGGCGAAGGCGGCAATCAACAACCTGACAATGGGCCTGGCGCGCACCTTCGGGCCGCACGTGCGCGTGAACTGCATTGTTCCCGGGCCGTTCCTGACCGACATCTCGAAGGCGTGGGACATGGAGCAGTTCACGAAGAGGGCAAAGGCCGGCTACTCGATGGAACGCGGCGGTGAACCGCACGAGATCGTCGGTGCCGCGCTGTACTTCGCGAGCGACGCGAGCAGCTACACGACCGGCGCACTGCTGGACATCGACGGCGGACCGCGCTGACGCGCGGCTCTCCTACTTCAGCTTCTCGGCGAAGAACGACAGCACCCGCTGCACGCTCTCCTCGTCGCGTTGCTCGGTGAGGACACTGTGGTCCTTGGGGTCCCTCGACGGCAGTTCGATTGCGACGAACGCATCGCCGATCAGCTCGCGCAGCGCCGAGAACCTGTCCCCCACCAACTTGTCCCCGGTGAACCTCAGACCGAGCACCTGGCACCCTTCAGCGGCCCGCTGTGCGACCACGGCAGCATCATCAGGAGAGAGATTCAGGTCTGCCGCGCGGTTCTTGCCGATGGCGAACGGCATCGAAGGCTGCGACAGCACCGGGGCGACCATGATGTCGTCCACCATCATCCCGAGTGCGAACCCGCCGCTGAAGCACATTCCGACCGCACCGACCCCCTTGCCCCCGACCTCGGTGTGCAACTTGCGCGCGAGGGCGCGGAGCCACGCGATGACCGGTGACGTGCGGTTCGTCGCGAGGTTGGTGAACTCGCGGGAGATGCACACCTTCAGCATCGACGATGCGAGGTACTTCCCGCTGACGTCACGACCCGGGGTTCCGACGAGGTTCGGCATCGCAACGGTGAAGCCGGCGGACACGACGTCCTCGGCGAAACGCAGCACTGCCGGCGTGATCCCCGGGATCTCGTGCACGACGATGACAACCGGCCCGGAACCCTTCCGGTAGACCTCGCGGGTGAGGCCCGCCGCGTCGAACGTCGAGCGTGCCCAGGTCCCGAGCAATGCACCGTCTGTTGCGGGCATGTTCACTTCCCCTTCAATGCGGCAAGTGCCGCCTCGGCGAGATTCTCGGTGCCGACCTTCATGGGTGTGGGATCGAAATCCTGGTTGCCCATCGCACCCTTCAGGTAACGCGCGTACACGCCCTCACTGATGACGGCGAGACGGAAGCTGGAGAACGCCTTGTAGTACCCGATGTTCGACACATCGCGTCCGGTGCGTCGTGCGTACCGCTCCACGAGGTCGTCATACGCGGGGAATCCCTCGAGTCCGGACGGGTCGTTCGCCCGGTTGATCGGCTGGCCGGGGTCGGTCCAGTAGATGCCGATGTACCCGAGGTCCGCCAACGGGTCACCGAGCGTGCAGAGTTCCCAGTCGAGCACGGCGGCCACCCGGCCCTCGTTCACGTCCGTGAGCACGTTCCCGAATCGGTAGTCACCGTGGGCAATGGAAACACCCTGTTGCGCGGGGATGTTCTGCGAGAGCAACCGACTGACCTCCTCGATCGCCGGCAGCTCACGCGTCTTCGAGTTCTCCCACTGCGTCGACCACCTCTTCACCTGGCGTTCCACGTACCCCTCGCGTTTCGCGAGGTCGCCCAGACCCACGGCATCGATGTCGACGGCATGGAGGTCCGCCAGGACGTCGACGAGGTGCTCGGACGCCTTCGTGCGCAGGTTCTCCGGCAGCAGATCGCCTTTCTCCGGGCTGTCGAGGACGACACCGTCGACGAACGCCATCACGTAGAACGGCGCCCCGTTCACGTCCTCGTCGGTGCACAGCCCCAGACATGCCGGAACAGGGACACCGGTGGAGCCGACCGCGCTGATGATGCGGTGCTCGCGCGCCATGTCGTGGGCCGTGGCGAGCACGTGCCCGAGGGGCGGCCGGCGCAGCACCATCCTCATGCCGTTCGCGTCTGTGACCCGGTACGTGAGGTTGCTGCGTCCGCCGGCGATCAGGTCATAGGTGTACGGACCGGTTGCGTTCCCGACATTGGCGTCGAGCCATGCCCCCACCTTGGCTTCTTCGATCCCCTGCATGGAACCGACGGTAGTTGGCTCTAGCCGGGACGGACGACGCCGACGACCTTCCACCACCTGATCGGCGAGACCTTCACGACATCGCCGTACTGTGGCGCGTGCACCATGGTGCCGCCCCCGAGATAGATGCCGACGTGGTGAATGGGTGAACCGGTGAAGATGAGGTCCCCCGGCATCGCCATTGACTTGGGGATTCTCGGCAACGCGTTGTACTGGGCACGGGAGTTCCTGGGCAGCCCGACACCGGCCTTGCCCCATGCGTAGGTGGTGAGACCGGAGCAGTCGAATGCGACACCCGGCGAGCTCATGGCGTAGCGGTACTTCACGCCCAGCTGCTTGAGCGCGGCGTTGATGGC
>JBEDDY010000110.1:0-2898 GCA_041176025.1 Actinomycetota bacterium
GTTGCCGTCCTCATCGACGTCGTAGGCGGTGAACGTCATGTCGAGGTTCTCCGGGTTGATGCCGACGATGACCTCGTCGGCAGCGTTCGGGCGCTTCTTGTACGCCGTGGCAAGAGCCTCGACGAGCACCTGCAGGAGCGCGTCGACCGAAATGCCGTGGTGTTCCGCCAGCATGCGCACTGCTTCTGACATGTCAAGGTTGCTCATGATGCACTGACCTCCTGATCGTTGTCTGTCTGATCGTTGTCGGATTCGTTCTTCTTGGCCTTGTTCCTGTCCCGGGCGGAGCGCGCCTCGGGTGAGTTCGGCTTCGGGTTTGCTTCCCACACGAAGACGGTCTTCGCCTTGTCGATGAGAGCGAGGGGAACCTCGACCTCGGCACCGTTCTCGTCGCGGACCCGCGCCGTGGTGTCGGTGGCCGAGAGGAGAAGCCCGGCGATGCGGCGGCGGCCGTCGTGCTGCTCGCGCAGGCGGATGTTCACTTCTTTGCCGGCCTCCCGGACGAAGTGGGCCGGGGTGCGCAGGGTGCGCTCGAGCCCGGGGCTCGTGACCTCGAGGGTGAAGCGCCCGGGGACGGCGTTCTCGTCGTGGTCGAGCTCGCGGCCGAGCAGACGGGTGACGAGGGCGATCTGGTCGATGTCGACGCCGGCCGGGGACCCGGGCGGGGTGTCGATGGTGACCTTCAGCACGCCGCCGGCGAAATCAAGGTCGTAGAGCTCGAGGGAGAGGTCCGCGAGGATGGGCGAGACCATGGAAGTGACGCGGTCGATCACGTTGGACATGCGGCTCACCACCTCTCTCGCCGACGAATCGGCCTCTTACAGAACAAAAGGCACGGACCCTGCGGCCCGTGCCTTCACGTTCATCGAACTTCAAAGGACGGTTTTCAGGCTACCAGTCACAAGTAGGGTTTGGAACCGCATGCTCCGCCTCAGTCAACTCTTCGTCCGCACCCTCCGCGAGGACCCCTCGGACGCCGAGGTTCCCAGCCACCGCCTGCTCGTGAGGGCCGGCTACATCCGCCGCGCCGCCCCCGGCGGCTACACCTGGCTCCCGCTCGGCTGGCGGGTCCTGCGCAAGGTCGAACAGATCGTGCGCGAGGAGATGGACGCCATCGGCGCCCAGGAGGTCCACTTCCCCGCAATGCTCCCCCGTGAGGTGTACGAGGTCACGAACCGCTGGACCGAGTACGGCGACAACCTGTTCCGTCTCGTCGACCGCAAGGGCGCCGATTACCTGCTCGGGCCGACGCACGAGGAGATGTTCACCCTGCTCGTGAAGGACCTGTACTCGAGCTACAAGGATCTCCCTGTCTCGCTCTACCAGATCCAGACGAAGTACCGCGACGAGGCACGTCCGCGCGCGGGCCTGCTGCGCGGTCGCGAGTTCCTCATGAAGGACAGCTACTCGTTCGACATGGACGAGGCCGGTCTGCAGAAGTCCTACGACGACCACAGAGCCGCGTACGAACGCATCTTCACGAGGCTCGGGCTGCCCTTCGTCATCGTGAAGGCCATGAGCGGCGCCATGGGAGGTTCGGCAAGCGAGGAGTTCCTCGCCCCGATCGAGGTGGGAGAGGACACGTTCGTGCGGTGCACGAAGTGCGACTACGCGGCGAACACCGAGGCCGTCGCCACCGGCGCACTTGCTCCCGACACTTCCACTCACCCCGCCACCACGCAGGTCGCCACGCCTGACTGCGGAACCATCGCATCACTCGTCGAGTACCTCAATACCCATCACGCCCGCGCCGACCGCGCGTGGACGGCGGGCGACACGCTGAAGAACGTGGTTCTGTCCCTACACATGCCCGACGGCGAGCGCGAGACTCTCGTGATCGGCGTCCCGGGCGACCGTGAAGTCGACCTGAAGCGCGTGGAGGCACAGGTCTCCCCCGCGGAAGTCGAGCCGCTCGACGAGGCAGGTTTTGCCGCCCACCCGCAACTGGTGCGCGGCTACATCGGACCCCAGGTTCTCGGAACGGAGAGCGCCTCGGGAATCCGCTACCTGGTCGACCCCAGCGTCATGCCCGGTTCGGCCTGGGTCACGGGCGCGAATGTCCGCGACCAGCACGTGCTCAACCTGGTGAACGGCCGCGACTTCGACGCCGACGGAACCATCGAGGCTGTCGAAGTGAACGACGGGGATCCCTGTCCGCACTGCGGCGCCCCCATGGAGATCGCGCGCGGCATCGAGATCGGCCATGTGTTCCAGCTCGGCAAGAAGTACGCCGAGAAGCTCGGTCTGCAGGTGCTCGACCAGAACGGTAAGCAGCAGGTCGTCACGATGGGTTCGTACGGAATCGGCGTGTCGCGTGCCGTCGCATCGATTGCGGAGGCGTTCAACGACTCGCTCGGTCTGAAGTGGCCCCGCGCCGTCGCCCCCGTCGACGTGCATGTCGTGGTCACTGGCAAGAACGACGACGACATCACCAAGGCAGCGGAGCAGCTCGCCCGCGACATCGAGGCACAGGGACTCGAGGTGCTCATCGACGACCGCAACGGCGTGTCGCCCGGCGTGAAGTTCAAGGATGCCGAACTCATCGGCATTCCCACGATCGTCGTGGTCGGCAAGTCGCTCGCTGACGGCAACGTCGAGATCCGCGACCGACATGCCGGCACCAATGACGCGGTGTCCGTGGGCGACGCAGTCGCACGGGTCGTCGCACTGTCGAAGGCCTGACGATGGCGGTCCGCTTCACCGGCTCGGTGCAGAACTACGCGTGGGGCGGCACGGCATTCATCCCCGGGCTCCTCGGTCTGCCGGCAGGCGGTTCGCCGTGCGCCGAATGGTGGCTCGGCACGCACCCGGTCGCACCGTCGGTCATCTCGGGCACCGGCGAGCCCCTGTCGTCCGTGACGGGAGAGATGACGATGCTGGTGAAGGTGCTGTCGTGTG
>JBEDDY010000111.1:0-3768 GCA_041176025.1 Actinomycetota bacterium
ACAGGGCGAGTACACGGTCGTCGTGCGCGCCGCGGACGGCGACCCGGTGGTGCTGTGCAACGCCCCACTGTTGCGTGACGGCACACCGATGCCGACGCTGTTCTGGCTGTGCGGCCACGACGAGGTCATCGCCGTCAGCCGGCTCGAGGCCGACGGCGCGGTGAACGAGGTGGAGGCAGAACTCGGGATGGAGACGATGGCCGGGATCCACGCGCGCTACGAGTCGCTGCGGGAGTCGTTCATGCCGGCCGGCCACACCGGCCCGCGACCGTCGGGCGGGGTCGGTGGCACGCGGCGCGGCGTGAAGTGCCTGCACGCTCACTTCGGCTTTTGGCTCGCAGGTGGAGATGACGCCGTCGGCGAGTGGGTCGCCGCACAGTTCGCGGACGCGGGCATTGCGCACGCGGCGAGGGTCGCATGAGCATCCACGCGATCATCGACGTCGGCACCAATTCAACGAAGATGCTGGTCGTCGACGGCAACGCCGACATCACGCGCGAACTCACGACCTCGCGTCTCGGGGAGGGACTCGCATCGACGGGTCGTCTCTCGGCGGACGCGATGGCGCGCACGGTCGACGTCATCGACGGTTTCGTCACGCGGGCACGGGCACTCGGCGCAACCGAGATCACCGTCGTCGGCACCGCGGCGTGCCGGCGCGCATCCAACACGGACGAGTTCGCGGCGATGGTGCGCGAACGGACGGGCACCGACCTGCGGGTCATCACCGGCGAGACGGAGGCGGAGCTCTCGTTCGTCGGCGCGATGCGCAACCTCCCGCCCGTCACCGGCAACACACTGGTGATCGACATCGGTGGCGGCAGCACGGAACTCACCGTCGGGGTCGACCAGCCGTACCGTGCCGTCAGCATCCCCGTCGGTGCGGTGACCGCGACCGAATCGGACATCACCACCGACCCGCCGCGGCCCGAGGACCTCACGAACGTGATCGGCGCCGTGCAGGACGAACTCGAGGAGATCGGCCGCCTGCACCCCGAGATGGTCACCAGCCAGCGGGTCGTCGGGATCGCCGGCACCATCGTCACGATCGCCGCGGTGGAACTCGGGCTGGCGGAGCACGACGAGTCCGCACTGCACGGCTTCGAGCTCACGCGGGAAGCGGCCGAGGACGTGTTCCGCACGCTCGCCACGGAACGCCTGGCCGACCGCGTCCTGAACCCCGGCCTGCCGCGGGACCGCGCCGACATCATCGTGGCGGGCTGCTGCATCCTCGTGGCCGTCATGAGACGCCTGCAACTGGACGCGATCACGGTGTCCACCGGCAGCCTTCGGGACGGCATCGCCCTGCGTGGGAAACTGTCCCCGTGACCGCGATGCACCCGGGACGTACCTCGAACCTCGGCCTCCGTCTGTACGGACGCCGCATCGTGCTGCGTCCGCTCGTCGCGCAGGACTTCGCCGGGTGGAGCGAGGTGCGACGTCGCAACGGCGACTGGCTGACGAGGTGGGAGCCGATGAAGCTCCCCCATCACCCGGATCCCGAATCGAACCGCGAGGTGTTCGCCGCGCGCTGCTCGGCACGCGAGCGCGAGCGGCACGCCGGCACCCAGTACTCGTTCGGGATCTTCGTCGACGGGGTGTTCGCCGGTGAGATCAACCTGAACAACGTCATCCGCGGCGCCATGCAGTCGGCCACCATCGGGTACTGGATCGACAAGGCACGTGCCGGTCAGTCGTTCATGTCCGAGGCCGTCATCGTGCTCGCGGAATTCGCCTTCGAGGAACTCAACCTGCACCGACTCGAGATCTGCGTCATCCCGCGCAACTTCAACAGCCGGCGTGTGATGGAGAAACTGCACATCCGCGAGGAGGGCGTGGCACAACGCTTCCTCGAGATCAACGGAACGTGGGAGGACCACGTCCGCTACGGCCTCACCGTGGAGGAATGGCGCGACAGGCGCGCCGGCTACGTCAGCACCTGGCTCGGTCGCCAGGCGTAGACGTCGTCAGCTCGCTTCGGCGAGTTCGTCCCACGCAAGAGCACGCTGACGGCGGACCGCCTTGCGGCGTTTCCAGTCCTTCGTCTTCCAGTGCTTCAGCACCTTCTTGCGACGGCTCTTCTCGATTCCTCGTTCCGCATCGTGATGATGAACGGGCTTCCATGCCGGGCCGGGCTCCTCCACATCATCGGGCTCGAGACCGTGTCGAACGGCCTCCTCCACGAGATGCAGTTCGCTGTGCACGCGGTGACGCTCATTGTGGGCATGTGCCCGAATGTCGGCGCGCGGCACAGGAGCAAGGTCCTGATTGCGATGTCGTTGACTCATCGCCGCTCCCTTCCGGGACCCTTGCCTGGGTCCCATGTGGTTCCCCTGACGGCACCGTACACCCGTGGCGACCCCCGTCGGGACGCACGTCTGTCCCTCCGGCTGCAGGGTCAGCGCGCGACGACGATGGTGCGGATGATCTCGCTCCTCGCCCCGTTCGTGAGGATCGCGTAGCGGCACGTGCCTGCCCGCATCCCCACCAGACGATGGCGCTCCTGGCCCCTCACGACGCAGCGAGAGGGGGTGAGCGACCTCAGCTTCGTCGAGTCGTCCGACTCGCCCCTCACCAGGTTGTCGACCCTGATCGCCCTGCCGACCTTCAGCGACGCGATGCGCGGGGCCGTGATGCGCGATGTGGCCGCGCCGGGACCGACCGCGTTCGTCGACTTGATGACCACGGAGTACTGGCGGCCGGGAACGAGACCGCGGAACCGCACCGCGTTCCGGCCCGGTGCGACCGTCGTCGACTTCACCACCTTGCCCGCGTGCAGCACCGAGATCCTGGTGGAGACGATCGGTGAGCCACCGTCACACGGCGACTCCCATCCGACGATCATCGACGACGAGTCCGGGGTGATGATGACGTTGGACGGCCTGCCCGGGGAATACAGCGACGTGATCGGCGACGTGTTGACGTTCAGCAACCGGTTCGCGCTCGTCCCGTCGAGGCCGACGATCGCGTTCTTCGTCGCGCGTTCCAGGACCGCGTCGACGTACTGCGTGGGGCACAGCGAGGGCTGCTGCTGGCCGAGCAGGGCGAGCACGCCGGCCACGTGCGGTGCGGCCATCGAAGTGCCGATGTCCCCCATGTAGTCGGTGTCACTGCGCATCCACGCCGAGTTCACGGCGGTCGTGCGGTCCCCGCCCGGCGCCCAGATGTCGACGCACGGCCCGTAGTTCGAATAGAACGCCTGTCCGTCCGTCTTCGTGGTGGCACCGACCGTGAGCGACTGCGGGTCGCTCCCGGGTGCGATGCGGCAGGCATCGAGCGGCTTGCCCGACTCGTCCCCGTTGCCCGCCGCAACGACGACGATCACGCCGTCGGCGATGAGTTCGTGCACCATCTCGATGATGGTCGTGCCGTCGTCCCCGACGTCCACGCCGAGGCTGAGGTTCGCGATCGCCATGCGGCCCGACACGTGATGACCGAGCACCCACTTGAGCCCGTCGACGACATCCTCCACCTCGGCGTTCCCGTTGCAGTCGAGCACCCGCACGGAGATGATGTTCGCCTGCACCGCGACACCGGTGGTCGTGCCGGCAGCGGTGGCGGCAACGTGTGTGCCGTGGCCGTCACAGTCCGATGTCGGCGGGTCCACCTCCGAGTACATGTTGATCGCCGCCACGTCGACCCCCGGGATGACGCGACCGTTCAGTTGCTCGTGGGTCGGGCGCACGCCGGTGTCCACGATGTAGATGTCGATCCCGGCCCCCGTCAGGGCCCCCATCGACGCGTTGCCGTCGAGCGGGAGTGCCGTTT
>JBEDDY010000112.1:0-3342 GCA_041176025.1 Actinomycetota bacterium
GTCATGGGGCTATTCGTCCTCTTCGCGGGCGTCATGCACTTCGCCAGCCCCGGCTTCTTCAACGAGATCGTCCCGCCGTGGCTCCCCCCGTCCGAGTCCTTCTGGACGTACGCCAGCGGCCTGGCCGAGATCGTCATCGGCCTCATGCTCCTGCGCCCCTCGACGCGCCGCCGCGGCGCACTCGCTGCCGTGTGGCTGTACGTGCTCGTCTACCCCGCCAACATCTACATGACATGGGACTGGCGCGACCGCCCGGTCGGTGACCAGGTCGTGTCGTGGGTGCGCCTCCCGTTCCAGTTCGTCTTCATCTGGGTCGCCCTCCGGGTGGCCTCGGCGACCGACAGCCGCCCCGCGATGCCGGGAGAACCAGCATGAGGCTGCGCATCGCCACGGCGTTCGCGCTCGTCGTTCTCGCTGCCTGCGGCGGGTCGTCCGACAACTCCACCGGCACGGCAGCAGACGCGGTCACGGCGTCGTCCTCCACTGTCGTTGTTGCCACCACCGAACCGCCGCTCTCCACCGTGGACGAGCCCGTCACCGAATGTGACGCGGACGGGCTGCGCGCCGCCTTCAAGTCGAAGATGGTCCTCGGCACATGCACGGAGAACTGGGCCGTCGGCAACCTCGATCGCGACACGTGGAACTGCCCCGACGCCGGCTGCCGGCAGGTGAAGTTGTTCCGCAGGGACGCTGCCACATGGACCGCCACGGCCACGTGCGACACCACCCTTCCCCTCACGCTCTGGCGCGTGTCGTGCTTCCGCGCCGACCTCCAGCCGATGGCCACCACCGACGTGCCGTCGCTTGCCGTCCAGTGCCGCATCTGGCCCGCGAACGTGGCACTGCGCAACGTGGCCGAGACCGGGTGCACGCCGCCCGAGAGCGTCGTCGACGAGGCGCTCCGGGGCGAGTGCGACAGATGGGTGGACAACTTCAAGCTGCCTCTGGAGAAATGTGACTCCGGCAGTGCCGTGCGCGTGCTCCAGAAGGCACTCAAGGCCCTGGGGCATGACGTTGACGTGGACGGCTACTTCGGCACCGGGACGGTGCGAGCGGTGATGGACGTGCAGACGAAGAACTCGCTCCTGAAGACGGGGCTCGTCGACATCGGCACGTGGAAGGTGATCTTCCCCGGCAACGCCGGGCTGAAGGGCACAGACTCGAACGGTGACGGTGTCATCAGCGCCGAGGAACTCTCGTAGTGGGTCACCGCGCAGCGCGCGGCACGTGACCCGCGCTCGTCAGTCGTTGATGAACTTGTAGAGCATCGCGCCCACGATCCCGCCGGCAATCGGGAAGACGAACATCGCCCACAGCTGCGAGAGGGCGTCACCGCCGGCGAAGATCGCCATGGCGAACGACCGCGCGGGGTTCACCGAGGTGTTGTCGACCGGGATCGAGATCATGTGGATGAGCGCGAGCGTCGCACCGGCGGTCAGGCCGCCCATGCCGGCTGCGAACCTCTCGTGGCCGGTGGCGAGCACCACATAGACGAGCACCGCCGTGAGGATGACCTCCACGAGCACCATCGAGGCGAACCCGTACCCGCCCGGCGAGAGCGCGTCCCAGCCGTTCACCGCGAAGTTCTTGGTCGTGGCCGAGAAGCCGCCCGAGATGCCTCCCGCGATCCCCAGGATCGCCGCGCCTCCGATGGCACCCCCCACCAACTGGCCGATGATGTAACTGGGCACCAGCTTGCGGTCCACCTTGTCGGCAGCCGCCAGCCCGATCGTGACAGCCGGGTTGATGTGGCAGCCCGAGACCGGGCCGATGGCGTACGCCGCGACCAGCAACGAGAGTCCGAAGGCCAGCGAGACCATCAGCACCTTTCCGTCGAAGCCGGGCACGAGCACCGCGGTGCCCGGGCCCCCCATCACCAATATGAAGGTGCCGAGGGCCTCGGCCGCCAGGATCTGAGACTTGTTCATGGTGTCCCCCTCTGCCGGGGGCACGTGCCCCGACCGAGGAATCTTCACCCCGTTCCCCGGGCCGGTGGTGGATGGGTTGTGTACATTACTGCCTTTTGTTTTGTACATTTTCCCACATGGCCCGCATGGCAATCAGCACAGCACGCAAGAAAATGGCAGAAGTCATCGAACTCGCCCGCACCGAGGCGGTGATCCTCGAGAAGCATGGCTCCCCCACGGCAGTCGTCATCAGCTACGAGCGGTACGACGAGTTGATGGACGCACTCGAGACCCTCGAGGACCTCGCAGCGCTGGACGAGCTCCGCGCCGAGCCAGACCCGGAGCCACCCGTCCCGTGGGAGGAAGTGAAGCGGGACCTGGGCCTCTGATGCCGCAGTACTCAGTCACCTGGACCCCGTCCGCCAGGAGACAACTGGAGAAACTCGACCCCGAGATCCAGCGCCTCGTGGCGACGGCCATCGACATGCTCGCGATAAACCCACGGCCGCCTTCCTCCACTCGACTCCGCAATTCACCGAACCTGCGCGTGAGGGTGCGTGACTACCGCATCATCTACGAGATACATGACCGAGTCCTCATCGTGAAGGCCGTGCGGGTCGGCCACCGTCGCGAGGTGTACCGCCCGTAGCATCGGTCCCCATGGGCCCCGCAGAAGCACACAGCATCGCGGTGGCCGCGGGGCGCGACTTCTACACAGACCCCGACACCGGGCTCATGGTGATGACGGAGCTGTACCTGAGACGCCGCGGCTACTGCTGCGACAACAAGTGCCGCCACTGCCCGTACCGGGAGACGGACGCCGCACGACCCTGACTGCCACAATGGAACGGTGCGCGGCAGGCTGAGGACGGAACTCACGGCGCTCGCCGCGGCGAAAGCTGTCACGGTCCTCACCGTTCTCCTCGTCTGGGCACGCAACCGCCGCTTCTTCTACCGCGATGACGTGGAGCACCAGATGATGGGCGCGTTCCGTGCCCTCCACAGGAACGGCTACGGCATCAGCGACATCGGCGGCTTCCGCAGGTCGTGGGCACTCTCGCTCGTGACCGGAGAGATCCAGTTCGGGGTGTTCAACCCGCTGACTCCGGTGCGCGACGCCATTGCCTCGATGGGTGACGACCTCGCGCGCAACGCGATGCTGATCGCACTGCTCTACATGCTCATCGCCGTCACCGGCGCGTACGTGGCGGCGCGCGCCGTGCGCATCCCGCCGGCGCTCGCGGTCGCCGCAGCTCTCTTCGCCGTCTTCAACGTGCACCTGCTCTACTGGAACGCAGGCAGCTGGACGCCCGCCCTCATCGGGTTCGCGTGGTTCTCCTGGTTCGTGGCGGCGGTGTGGTGGACGCGACGGGACATCCGCTTCGCCGTCACCATCCCCGTCAGCGGGTTCTTCCTGGTCACCGCGGGTTGGCCC
>JBEDDY010000113.1:0-21691 GCA_041176025.1 Actinomycetota bacterium
CCTGCAGCAGGGCCTCTTCCTCGGCATCCAGACCCTTCACTGCCTTCTTGATCTCGAGTTCGTTCACGTGCGGGAGGAACTCGTGCAACGGCGGGTCGAGGAGTCGCACCGTGACCGGCAGGCCGGACATCTCCTTCAGGAGGCCGATGAAGTCCTTCTTCTGCACCTTGCGGAGCTCCTCGAGTGCCTTGTGCTCCTCGGCAGGCGTGCTCGCAAGGATCATCCGTCGCACGACCGGCAGGCGGTCGGGCGCGAGGAACATGTGCTCGGTGCGGCACAACCCGATGCCCTGCGCACCGAGTTCGCGCGCCTTCTTCGCGTCCTCGTCCGTGTCGGCGTTCGCCCGCACGTCGAGCTTGCCCTTGCGGACCTCGTCGGCCCACTTGAGGATCGTGTCGAACTCCTTCGGCGGCTTGGAGCCCGCGAGTTTCAGTTGACCCACCATGATCTCGCCGGTGGTTCCGTCGAGCGACAACCAGTCGCCCTCCTTCACGGTGACGTCACCGATGGTGAAGGACGACCCGGTGATCCTGACGGCCTCGGCACCGACCACGGCGGGTGTTCCCCATCCGCGGGCAACGACCGCGGCATGACTGACGAGCCCACCACGTGCGGTGAGGATCCCCTGCGCGACCATCATCCCGTGGACGTCCTCGGGGCTGGTCTCGCTGCGCACGAGGATCACGTCCTCGCCCCTCTTCGCGGCGGCCTCGGCGTCGTCTGCGGTGAAGTAGGCACGTCCGACCGCTGCCCCCGGGGATGCGGCAAGCCCCTTGGCGATCGACCGGGATTTCGACGCGAACTGCGGGTGCAGCACCTGGTCGAGGTGTTCCGCCGCGACGCGCATGATGGCTTCCTGCTTCGAGATCTTCCACGACTTCTTGCCGGCACCGGTGGGCTTCGTCATGTCGACGGCCATCCTGAGCGCGGCGGCACCCGTGCGCTTGCCGACCCGGGTCTGGAGCATCCACAGCTTGCCCTGTTCGATGGTGAACTCCGTGTCGCACATGTCCCTGTAATGGCGCTCGAGCCTGGCGAAGATCGTCAGCAGTTCGGCGTGGATCTTCGGGAACTGCTCCCGCATCTTGTCGAGGTCCTCGGTGTTGCGGATTCCGGCGACGACGTCCTCCCCCTGGGCGTTCACCAGGAAGTCGCCGTACGGCTTGTTCTCGCCGGTCGCCGCGTTGCGCGTGAACCCGACCCCGGTGCCGGAGTTCTCGTCACGGTTACCGAACACCATCGCCTGCACGTTGACGGCCGTGCCGAGTTCGTGGCTGATCTTCTCGCGGACGCGGTAGGCAATCGCGCGCGGCCCGTTCCACGAACGGAAGACAGCCTCGACCGCACCGCGCAGCTGCTTCGCCGGTTCCTGCGGGAACGGCTTTCCTGTCGCTTTCGCCACGACCTTCTTGTACGTCTCGCACAGCCCCTTCAATGCGTCCGCGGGGATGTCGGCATCCGTGCGCGCCCCGGACGTGGCCTTCACGGCCTCCAGCGGGTGCTCGAACTTCTCCCCCTCGATACCGAGAACGATGCGGCCGTACATGGAGATGAAGCGCCGGTACGAGTCGTACGCGAACCGCTCGTTCCCGGTGGAGTCGGCGAGCCCCTTCACGCTCCTGTCGTTCAGACCGAGGTTGAGGACCGTGTCCATCATCCCGGGCATCGAGAACTTCGCGCCGGACCGGACCGACACGAGCAACGGGTCCTTCGGGTCCCCCAGCCTCCGGCCCATCTTCTTCTCGAGCGCCGAGACGTGACGCTTGATCTCGTCGTCGATGCCCTTCGGCCAGCCACCGTGCATGTACGCACGGCAAGCGTCGGTGGAGATGGTGAACCCGTGGGGCACCGGCAACCCGAGCACACTCATCATCTCGGCGAGGTTCGCCCCCTTGCCGCCGAGAAGATCCTTCAGTTCCATCGGGGGCCGGCGGTGCTTGTGGTCGAATGCAAAGACGTAGGTCACGAAAAAAGTCTATGTCCGTGGCCGGAGCCGCAATTCAGGGAATCGGGTGGTTAGTACCGAACGAAACCCGGGGCGAGCCCGGCACGTGCCGCGGTCTCCGTACACTTGGGAGCAGTGCCCGACCCGAACACAGATGGCAAGCACCGCGGTTTGCGGTTGCTCGGATTCCCCACGGCAGTCCGCCCCGGGTTCCCCCTCTTTCTCGTGCTCATCGGACTGCTCTACCCGTGGCCCCTCGGGGCGTGGGTGGCCGTTTCCATCGGTGTGTTCACGGTGGTGCACGAGCTCGGGCATGCCCTCGTTGCGCGTTGGTTCGGTTGCGATGCCCGGATCTCTCTCGACTTCATGGTCGCCTACGCAACGTTCTCGCCCGCACCGGGGTTCTCCCGCGCCAAGCGCGCACTGGTCGCCGTTGCCGGTGCCGCGTTCCAGGTGACCGCAGCGGTTGTCGTCCTTCTGTCGATGGGAGTGAACCCCCTGTCGCGCAGCGACATCGCCTCGGGAGACGCCTCGGCGGCCATCTGGTGGACCGGCATAGTTCTCGGCCTCGTCAACCTCATCCCCATCACCCCGCTGGACGGCGGTGCAATCGTGTCCAGTGCGCTCGATGCACTGTTCCCGCAACGGGGTGCCAAGTTGATGCTGCGGGCGAGCATCGTCATCACGTCGATCGTCCTCTCCGTCATGATCGCAACCGGCCATTCCGACTTCCTGCCGTTCTTCGCGTTCATGCTCTACCTGCAGTGGCGGACACTGCGCAACGAACGTGTCATCCAGATGGCCGTCACACGGGCCCTCGAGGCGCCCACCGGCGAGCCGTTCATCGACTCGTCGGCCGCGTCGTTGCGGCTGCAGAACGGGGACCCTGCCGGTGCACTCTCGTACGCGGTCGGGTCATGGATGATGTGCCCGTCGAGTGACGTGGCTGTCGTCGCTGCACGTGCCAACGCAATCCTCGGCAACACGGACGCAGCACTCGAGTGGGTGGAGGCCGCGCCACGGGGCTCCGTCGACCTCCTTGTCACGCACGCAGAACTGAACGCGGCCGTGGAACTCGACGGCCTGCGCGAGCATCCCCGGTACGTGGCGACGATCGGGAGACTCGCGATTTGACCGAGGTGCCGGGTCAGTCCTGCGGGGCGAGCGGCTGACCGACTTCGGTCCCTCGCGGTGCACGCACGATCATGGTGCTGGTGCCGCGTGATGTCACCGTGCAGCCATCCACCGACGGACCAACGGCAACCGCACGGAGAACGACGGGCGCGGTCGTGTTGCGGGAATCCATCCGTTCCACCAGTTCCTGCCCGGGGTAACAACCCTTCGTGAAACTGACCGCGACCTGCACCACTCCCGAGGTTGCCGGCACGTCACCTTCCTCGATGTCGACGCCCATCGACGGCCACCGTGCGTCGACCCTCATCGCATCAATGACTGACGCGTCCGTTCGCTCGCCGGTCGCCGGGAGCCCGGAAGGATCCCCGACCACATCCACCGCGTCCGCACCACCCCAGTAGGCGACAGCACGGCCGGTGGTGCTGGTGCCCACGACGTCAGCGGCCCCATCGCCACGGAAGGCACGGACCACCCAGTCACTGGTGCGCATCGTGACCTTCGAGCGCAGGACATACCTCTGCAGGCGGTCGATCACCTTCTGCCCGAATCCCCGCTCGACGTCGAGCGTGTAGACGGTGTCCACGTGGCGCACGACGCGCACCAGCGCAACGACATGGCCGGTGGGTGCGAGCAGCAGCGAATGGACGGACCCACCCACGGGAAGGGAGTTGACGTCCTGCGCGAGCTGCGAGTGCAGGAACGTGCCGGCGTCATCCCCCTGCACGATGACGACATCGCGGTCGAGATCGGCCCACACGATCGGCATGTCAGGCAACGGTCCCCGCGTCGCGGCGTCGCTTCGTCATGCGGCGGGCGGCCGGGATGGCGATGAGGAGTGCCCTGGCCTTGTTGCCGCATTCGAGGTCCTCGTCGTCCGGGTCACTGTCTGCCACGATCCCGGCACCGGCCTGCAGGCTCGCTCCGGTGGGACCGACGAACATGGTGCGGATGGCGATCGCGGTGTCGAGATTGCCGGAGAAGTCCACGTAACCGACGACACCGGCGTACGGACCGCGCTTGACCGGTTCGAGCGCGTCGATGATCTCCATTGCGCGCACCTTCGGCGCGCCGCTCACGGTGCCGGCAGGCATGGTGGCACGGAGAACGTCGATTGTGGTCATGCCGTCCACGAGGTCACCGGAGACCTGCGATGTCATGTGCATGACGTGGCTGTACCGCTCGAGTGTCATCAGTTCGTCCACCTGGACGGTCCCGAACTTCGCCACTCGTCCGACGTCGTTGCGGGCGAGGTCCACCAGCATGATGTGCTCGGCGACCTCCTTCGGGTTCTCGCGCAGTTCTCCTGCGAGCCTGCGGTCGTGCTCGTCGTCGCGGCCGCGCTTGCGCGTCCCTGCGATCGGACGCGAGATGATGCGGCCGTTCTGCACGCGCACGAGGGGCTCGGGAGAGCAGCTGACCATGGTGAGGCCGGGCTGGCGCAGGAACGTCATGTACGGGCTGGGGTTCACCTGACGCAGAACGCGGTACACGTCGAACGGGTCGGCATCGAGATCCACGTCGTAGCGCTGCGCCAGGACGACCTGGAAGATGTCACCTGCACGGATGTGCTCCTTCGCGGCCTCCACGGCCTGTTGGTAGGCGCCGTTCGGCATCGAAGAACGCGCATCCGGCACCTCGTCACCGGGCGCCGGCGGTTCGACCGCGACGTACGCCAACGGCTTCGCGAGGTCCGCCACTGCCTCGTGCACGCGCAAGACGGCGGCGTCGTACGCGGTATCCACTTCATCCGCCGTCAGACCGGCGACAGGGACACTCTCGAGCAGGTACACGCGCTGGCGCCAGTGGTCGAACGCCGCAAGACTGCCGATGATGCTGATGGCGGCATCGGGAACGTTGCGGTCGTCGTGGGGGACGTTCGGCAGGTGCTCCACCTCGCGGATCACGTCGTACCCGAGGTGGCCCATGAGGCCACCCTGCAGCGGCGGGAGATCGGGGAACAACGGCGCCCGGTAGATGCGCAGCAGTTCGTCCATCGCGGCGAGGATTCCCCTGTCGAGCGGAACGGAGGCGGGGATGTCGCCGGTGGTCGTCAACGTGCCGTCACGCAGGGTCAACGTCCCGCGGGGGTTGCGGCCGACGAAGGAGAACCTGCTCCACCGCTCGCCGTGCTCGACGGACTCGAGGAGGAACCCGTCCCCTTCACCCACCAGCTTGAGGAACGCGGCAACGGGCGTCTCGAGGTCGGCGAGGATGTATGTCCACACGGGCACCACTGTGTGTTCCTGCGCGAGTGCGCGGAACTCCTCGCGCGTGGGCGTGATGGTGGTGGTCGCGGTCACTGCGCCCCGAACTCGCGGTAGAAGCACGAACGCTCGCCGGTGTGGCATGCGCCCCTGCCCTCCTGGTGCACCTTGAACAGCAGGGTGTCGCCGTCACAGTCGTACGCGGCGGACACGACGAACTGGCGGTCACCGCTGGTGTCACCCTTGCGCCACAGCTCGCTGCGGCTGCGGCTCCAGTAGACCATCCGACCCTCGGCGAAGGTCATGGCAAGGGACTCCGCGTTCATCCACGCCATCATCAGGATGTCGCCGGTCTCCACGCACTGGGCGATGGCCGGCACCAGACCGTCGGAGTTGTACCTCACGGCGGCGAGTTCGTCGGCCGATGCGACGATGACGCGCCCTTCGAGGGGCGCGGACGAACTGGACGACTGGTCGGGGGCCATGCCAAGCACGGTACCGTCTTGCTTCGTGGCACTGGAAACCGTTTCGCTCGAGACCATCGACGGGGTGAGGCTGGAGGCCGACGTGATCTGGGCGGAGACGACCACTCCGCGGGCCTTCGTGGTGATCGGCCACCCCCACCCGCTGTACGGCGGTGACCGCCACAACCACGTCGTGCGCGCAATCCAGTGGGCCGCACACCGCGCCGGGTGCCACTCGATCACACCCGACTTCCGCGGGTCGGGTTCAAGTTACGGAGAGCACGACAACGGCGATTCCGAACGGCTCGACCTTGCGGCCGCATGCGAGTTCGTCGACCTCGTCGAGGATGCCGTGCCCGTCATCATGGCCGGCTATTCATTCGGCTCCGTCGTCGGTCTGAACGTGAGCAATCCCGCGATCGCGGGTTGGCTCGCGGTCGCCCCGCCCGTCGGGATGATGTCGACACGACCGACGGCCGCATCACACCACGCACCGAAGCGGATCCTTCTGCCCCGCCATGACCAGTTCTCCTCCGTGGACGCGATGACCGCTCTCGTCTCGGACTGGACGAACACGACGGTCACCGTTCTCGAGAGCGTCGATCACTCGATGGCTGCGGGAGCAGAGGATGCATGCAGTGCGGCGCTCGACGCGCTGCTCGCCGACGTTCTCTAGGCCTGCGCGGGACGCACCGTGATGCCTCGTGCCGACATCTCGGCCTTCGCCTCGGCGATCGTGTGCTCGCCGAAGTGGAAGATCGACGCGGCCAGCACTCCCGTGGCACCGCCGTCAACGACACCTTCGGCGAGATGCGCCAGTGTCCCCACCCCGCCGCTCGCGATCACGGGCACGGGCACGAGGTCCGTCACCGCGCGCGTGAGCGCAATGTCGAAACCGTCGCGGGTGCCGTCCCTGTCCATGGAGGTGAGCAGGATCTCGCCCGCCCCGAGGGTCACGGCTCGCTCCACCCACTCGAGGACGTCGATGCCGGTGGGCGTGCGGCCACCGTGCAGGTACACCTGCCAGCCGCCCGCTGACTCGTCCCGTTTCGCGTCCACCGCGCACACGACGCACTGTGCCCCGAACTCCGCCGAGATCTCGGTGATCAGTTCCGGCCGCTGCACCGCGCTCGTGTTGACGCTCACCTTGTCGGCGCCGGCGCGCAGCAACGCGCGTGCGTGGGACAACTCGCGGATTCCGCCACCGACCGTGAACGGGATGAAGACCTCCTCGGCAGTCCTCGCGACGACGTCCAGCATGGTGTCCCTGCCGTCCGAGGACGCCGTGATGTCGAGGAACACCAGCTCGTCGGCGCCCTGCGCGTCGTACCGAGCCGCGAGCTCCACGGGGTCCCCGGCATCGCGCAGGTCGACGAAGTTGACACCTTTCACGACACGGCCGTTCGTGACGTCGAGGCACGGGATGACACGGGCAACGATGTCGGCGTTCACGACAGCACCCCGATTGCCTCTGCGACCGTGAACCTGGCTTCGTAGATCGCCTTTCCGACGACGACACCGTCGAGTCTCGCGTTCGTTGCGAGTGAGCGAAGATGGTCGAGAGTGCCCACGCCGCCGCTGGCGATCACCGGGACGTCGGTGGCAAGTGACGCCCCCGCGAGACCGTCCGCGTCGGGTCCGACGAGCATCCCGTCACGGGAGATGTCGGTGATGATGAATGCCGACGCAGAGGGGAAGTCCCCGAGGATGTCGAGCAGTTGCTTGCCCGATGACTCCGTCCAGCCGTGGGTGGCGACGACACCGGCGCGATGGTCGAGGCCGACCGCGACGGGCACGACGGTCGCGACGTCATCCACCAGTGACGGGTCGGCGACTGCCGCCGAACCCATGACGACACGCGACACCCCGAGGGACGCGAGTTCCTCGGCGTCACGCACCGACCGGACACCACCGCCGACCTGCAGCATCGCGCGGCCGCGCAGTGCGGTGGCGACGGCGGCGATCACGGAACGGTTCGTGCCGACGCCGGACTTCGCCGCGTCGAGGTCGACCATGTGCACCCACCGTGCGCCCTGTGCCACGAACGACTCGGCAACCTCGACGGGATTGCCGGAATAGTTCGTCGAGTCGCCGTACTCCCCCTGGCGGAGCCGCACGACCTGGGCGCCGAGGATGTCGATCGCGGGGTAGAGATTCACCGCGACGCCGCCTTCACGAAGTTGCCGAGAAGCGCGAGCCCGGCTGTCGCCGACTTCTCCGGGTGGAACTGGGTGGCGAACACGTTTCCGCGCCGGAATGCGACGTTCAGTGTCGTCCCGTACCGGACGGTTGCCGCGACGTCGGCTGCATCGGTGGGCACCCCGTGGAGCGAGTGGACGAAGTACATCCAGGGGTCGGCACCCAGACCATCGAACATGGGGTCGTGGGAACACAGGGTGAGCCTGTTCCACTGCATCTGCGGCCGCGGGACACCCGCCGGCACCCATTTCACGGCGCCGGGAATGACGCCGAGCCCCCGCGCCGCCGGATCCTCGTCACTGGTGTCGAACAACATCTGCATCCCCACGCAGATGCCCATGAAGGGTTTGCCGCTGCCCACCGACTCGTGGACGACCTCTTCGAGGCCGTTCCCGCGGAGCGCATCCATGCACGCACCGAAGGCACCGACGCCGGGCAGCACGACGGCATCGGCCGCTCTTGCCACTGTCGCATCGGACGTGAGCTCGGCACGTGCCCCTACGCGCTCCAGCGCCTTCTGCGCCGAACGGAGGTTGCCGATGCCGTAATCGAGAACTGCGATGTGCGGCTGGGTCACGAAAGGACGCCCTTGGTGGAGGGCACCCCCGCTGACTCGACACGCACTGCGTCACGCAGGCAGCGCGCGAGACCCTTGAATGTCGCCTCGATGATGTGATGGACGTTCCGCCCCGCCTGCAGGTTGACGTGCAGCGTGATGTTGGCGGCTGTCGCGAGCGACGAGACCGCGTGCTCCGCGAGCGATGGATCAAAAGCGGGGTTCCCGAGCGGCAGGCATTCCGGGAGCTCCACGTTCCATGCCACGAACGGTCGGCCGCTGAGGTCGAGTGCGACCGACACGAGGGCCTCGTCGAGCGGGAACGAGCCACTTGCGAAACGGCGCACGCCTGCCTTGTCGCCGAGCGCGTCCCGCAATGCCTCGCCGACTGCGATGGCAACGTCCTCCACCGTGTGGTGGGTGTCGATGTGGAGATCACCCTCGGCCTTGACGGTCAGGTCGAACCCGCCGTGGCGCGCCAGCTGGTCCAGCATGTGGTCGTAGAACGGGATGCCGGTGGAGATGTCACCCTTGCCGGAACCGTCGATGTCGATCGAGACCGAGATCGACGTTTCCTTCGTGGTGCGGTTGCGCTGGGCGGTGCGGGCCATGGCACCATTCTCGCCCCTTGCCGGGCGGTTCAGGCGGTCAATTGCGAGATGGCGTCGATGAACGCCGTGTTCTCCGCCTCGGTTCCGACCGTGACCCGCAGGCAACCCGCGAGACGCGGCCACGAACTGCAGTCCCGCACGAGGATTCCCCTGTCGAGAAGACCCTGCCAGAGACCGGCTGCGGGAATGCGCGCGGGCCTGAACAGAACGAAGTTCGCCCCGCTCGGCCAGGTCTCGCACCCCGCGGCGCCGAGCGCGGCGGAGATGCGTTCCCTCTCGGACTTGATGAGTGACACACGCGCCACCATCTCGTCGGTGTACCCGAGTGCCGCGAGGGTGGCGGCCTGCTTGAACGAATCCAGGTGGTAAGGGAGCGCGGCGATCTCGATGGCGTCGATGACGGCCACCGGTGCGACGACGTAGCCGACCCGCAGCGCGGCGAGGCTGAGCGTCTTCGAGAAGGTGCGCGTGACGACGAGCGGAAGGTCCTCCGACACCATGTCGATCGCCGACCAGTCGGAGAACTCGGCGTACGCCTCGTCCACCACCACGACACCGGTCGCGTTCTGCAGCAGCACCTGCAGGTTCTCCCGGGGCTCCACGACACCGGTCGGGTTGTTCGGGTTGCAGAGGAACGTCACCGCCGGCTTGTCTCGCTGCATGACACGTTCGATCTCCGACGGGTCGAGCGTGAAGTCCGCCCGCCTCTCCCCCGTCACGACCGATGCACCGGTCACCCTCGCGATCTGTGCGTACATCTGGTACGTGGGCTCGAACATGGCAACGGTGCGGCCCTCCCCGCCGAAGGCGAGCAGCAACAACTGCAGCACCTCGTTCGAACCGTTGCCGACGAAGACGTTTGCCGGTGCCACGCCGTGCCGTGCGGCGATGTCTGCCCGCAACGCTGTGGCGCCACGGTCCGGGTACCTGTTCCAGTCGATCGAGGCGGCGATGGAGCCGAGCGATTCCGTCCAGCCGGCGGGCGGCGGGAACGGCGACTCGTTCGTGTTCAACCGGATGGGCACATCAACCTGGGGTGAGTGGTAGTTCGACATGGCCACGATCTGGGGCCGGGGGTCGATGCGCTTCATGGCTTCACACTAACGATGGACGCCGCGGCTACTTGGCGACTTTCTCGGCACGCAGCAACAGACGGTGTGCCGAGAGCAACGCCCGCTCCGCCTCGTACATGGCGCTCGCGAGGTCCTCGGTGTTCGGGCCGAGAGAGTCAATGAGTGACGCGATGCGGATGCGGTACCGCTCGATGTTCTCTGCTGACGCGGCGAGTTCCGCACGGATGGTCTCTGACACCGAAGTGACGCTACTTCTTCTGGCTGCGCGTCGGCAGCGCCGACGACGGACAGATGTCGGCGAGTTCGCAGATGTCGCACTTCGGCTTCTTCGCGTCGCACACGCGGCGACCGTGGAGGATCAGCCGGAGGCTGAACCTGCCCCACTCCGGCGGCGGCAGGAATGCATTCAGCACCCTCTCCACCTTCACGGGGTTCTCTTCGGTCGTGAGACCGAGGCGACGCGACAGGCGACCGACGTGCGTGTCGACCGCGAGACCCGGAAGGTCGAACACGACACTGCGCAGGACGTTGCCCGTCTTCCGGCCCACACCGGGGAGCGTGACGAGATCGTCGAGGTCGCTCGGGATCTCGCCGTCGAAGTTGTCGACCACGGTGCGCGCCATTCCGATGAGGTTGCGGGCCTTCGACTGGTAGAACCCGGTTGACCGGACGATCTCCTCCACGTCGGTGGGGTTCGCGACGGCGAGACTCTCGACCGTGGGGTACTTCGCGAAGAGATTCGGGGTCACCATGTTCACGCGAGCGTCCGTGCACTGCGCGGAGAGGATCGTTGCCGAGAGAAGCTCGTACGCGTTCGAATGGGTCAGTTCGCACTCGGCCGCCGGGTACAGCACCGCCAGGCGAGCAGCGACTTCCTTTGCTCTTCCGGCTGGTGTTCTCGGCTTTGCCACGGCACGAAGGTACCCTCTGCGCGTGCGTTCGTTCGATGTCAGGCGTCAATTGAGTGATTCCGAACGCACCGAAGTGGACGCCCTGATGGCCGACGCATGGCGGGCCGACGGCACGAGACCGATGAGCGACCACATGTGGCTGGACCTGCGCGAGGGCGGCCGACGCGGGTACGCGGGAGTCATCGCCCGTGACGACGACCATGAGCACATCATCGGGTACTGCCAGGTCTCCCGCGGGAACGACTCGTGGGGCATCGACCTGATCGTGCACCCGCACCACCGGTACGACATGTCCGAGATCGGCCCGCGTCTCCTCACCGAGGCGATCAACGTGGTCGCGGGCGACGGAGGCGGCCACGTGCACTGGTGGGTGTTCGAGGCCAACAACGCCCATGCCGTCCTTGCGAAGAGCGCAGGGTTCACTCCCGGGCGCCGGCTCCTCCAGCTGCGCCGGCCACTGCCGCTCGAGCAGTCTCATCTCGGCCTCATCGAGGGCTTCGTCACAGACTCGTTCCGCGTCGGCTCAGACGAGACCGAATGGCTGGCCCTCAACAACGCGGCGTTCGCGACGCACCCGGAACAGGGTGGCTGGACGATCGACACGATCACGTCGAGACAGCGCGAGACATGGTTCGAACCGGAGGGCTTCCGTATCCACCGCACCGGCGGCGCGATGGACGGCTTCTGCTGGACCAAGATCCACCGTGACACGAACGAGACCCTCGGGGAGATCTACGCGGTGGGGGTCGACCCTTCCGTCACGTCGAGAGGCATCGGGCGGCGGCTCGTCATCGACGGTCTGCGCCATCTTGCGACGGCGGGCGCGGACACGGCAATGCTGTACGTCGATGCCGACAATGCCGCGGCCATGAAGGTGTACTCGGCGCTCGGGTTCACCTCGCACCATTCGGAGCTGGCGTTCGTCGGCGACGTGGAGGCGGCACGTTGACCTCGATCCACGACCTCTCGCGGGCGCAACTCGCGGACGCTCTCGAGGGCGAACCTGCGTACAGGCTGAACCAGCTCTGGGAGGGTCTCTACAGGCAGTTCCTGCCGGTCAACGACGTGAAGACCCTGCCCGCCGCGCTGAGGGACCGCATCTCGTCCACCTTCGCCGAGGCTCTCGTGGAGGTCGAGCGCGTCGAGTCCGACGGTGGCGACACGGTGAAATACCTGTGGAACCTCGTCGACGGCGGTCACCCCATCGAGACCGTGCTCATGTACTACAAGGACCGTGCCACCGTGTGCGTCAGCACGCAGGCCGGTTGTGCCATGGCGTGCGGGTTCTGTGCCACGGGCCAGGCCGGGTTCACACGGCATCTCACCTCCGGCGAGATCATCGAACAGGTCGTGCGCAGCGCCCGCGAGGCGAGGTCGCTCGAGCGCCGTATCGACAACATCGTGTTCATGGGCATGGGCGAGCCACTTGCCAACGAGGAACCTGTGTGGGAGGCCGTCGAGCGCATCCACGCTGACATCCGCATCTCGGCGCGCCATCTCACCATCAGCACCGTCGGAATCGTCCCCGGAATCAAGACCCTCACCCACCGGCCGCTGCCCGTGAACCTGGCCGTGTCCCTGCATGCAGCGCGCAACGAGCTGCGGGACGAACTCGTGCCCATCAACAGGCGCTACCCCATCGAGGTGCTGATGAACGCGTGCCGCGAGTACCTCAGCGAGAAGAACCGCCGCATCACGTTCGAGTGGGCCCTCATCGACGGCGTCAACGACACTGACCGCGACGCAGAGGAACTTGCAGTCCTCGCACGCAGCCTCCACCCCACCGCGCACATCAACTTGATCCCGCTGAACCCGACGCCCGGCTGGCCCACGAAGGGTTCGTCGAAGCGGCGCGTCGGCGAGTTCCGCGACTTGCTGGAGAGATTCGGGGCGAATGCCACCATCCGGCAGAACCGCGGGACGGACATCGCGGCCGCGTGCGGACAACTCGCAGCCGGCCAGCCCGTGAAGCTGCGCAAGACCCGCGACTAGTCGGCGAGGTACTTCGGGTTCGCCACCGCCACCTTGCTGCGGATGCTCGGCGTCAGGACGTCGAGGACGCGTGCGAGGTCGCCGTCGAAGTCGCCGTTCCTGATCAAGGCAGCGAGTTCGGCGTCGGTGGAGACGCCGAGTTCGGCGAGACGGACTGCATGACCGGCCGCATCCTCGGCGCCTGATTCCATCTCCCGCTCCACCATCGCGAGCACATTCACGGCGACGCGCGAGTGGAACTGCAGGCGGCCCGTCACTGCCGGCGCGACCTCCTTCTCGATCCATTCCCGGACCGACTCGATGAGCTGCCGGGCCGTCGGCACGTCATGCGGTGTCGTCATCAGACCCTCCCCTTCAACAACTGCAGCAGGTCCCACTCGTTCTCGCAGACACGGCGACCGATGGCGGCCAGTTCGTGGCTGCGCGCGAACCCGTTCAGGTGACTGGCCGCCTGGATGATGCACATGATCCCCCACTTGAGCGTGCCGAGAACTTCCCACCAGCGCACCACCTCGAAGTCCGGTCGTGGCTTGCCCGCCGCTTCGTACGCGTCGAACAGTTCCTCGTAGTCGCCGATGCCGGCCACGGGCTTCGCCCCGCCGAACCGCCACGCCTTCACGCAGACCCACCCGAGGTCCTCCATCGGGTCACCGATGTGGGCCAATTCCCAGTCGAGCACGGCCGTCAGCCCGTTCCCGTCCACCATCACGTTGCCGAGACGGAAGTCGCCGTGCACGACCGTCTTCCCGGTCCCCACGGGCCTGTTGGCGTCAAGCCACCGGAACGCGACCTCGAACACCGGGTGCGGTTCACCGATGTCATCCAGCACCTTGCGGTAGTAAGCCAGTTCGTCCTGCTCGACGAGACCGGGCACTGAGGCCAACGGGATCGAGTGCGTTGCCGCCATCGCGCGACCGATGTCGGCCGTGAGCACATTGCGGGCATGCGCGAACTCGTCGTCACGCTGGATCTTCCGCGCGATGGTCTCGCCCTCGACGGCACGGACCACGAAGAACGGGTTCTTCAGCACCGTCGATTCGCCCCCGTCCACGATCAACTCAGGGACAGCGACCCCGGCGGCGTGCGCGGCCCGCAGGACGGACGCCTCGGTGCCCATGCCCCGTGTTGCCCCGTCGCGCTGGCGCTGCAGGACCATCTTCTCCCCGTTCGACGTGAACATCCATGTCTCGCGCGAGGCACCACCCGACAGGCGCGTGAGGTTCTCGATCACCGCGCCGCCCATCACGGACGCCAACTGTCCAGCAAGCATGGCCGTCGCGTCATTGCCCATCCGCCAACTCTGCCATGCCGACTAGCGTCCGTTCGGTGCCGAAGCAGACCGAGAGCATCATCAGGGCGACCGACATCGTCGTCACGAGGGAACTTCGCAACATCGTGGACGGCATCACGCTCTCGGTGGATACCGGCCAGCGGTGGGTCATTCTCGGCCCGAACGGCTGTGGAAAGACCACGCTGCTGAAGGTCCTGTCGCTGTACCTCCATCCGTCCCGTGGCGACATTGAGGTGCTCGGCCGGTCACTCGGGACCTTCGACATCCGCCCGGTGAGGCCGCGAATCGCCTACGCATCGGCGAGCCTTGCCGGCGAGCTCCGTCCTGCACTCACTGCACTGGAGGTGGTGATGATCGCGAAGAACGGCGCCCTCGAACCCTGGTGGCACGAGTACGACGACTCAGACCGCGCGCGTGCCACCGGATGCCTGCGACGGATGGACATGGGGGATCACGCCGCACGACCGTTCGGGTCGCTGTCGTCGGGAGAGCAGCAACGGGTGCTCCTGGCACGGTCATTGATGAACGATCCGTTCTGTGTCCTTCTCGACGAGCCGAGCGCGCGGCTCGACCTCGGCGGCCGCGAGCACCTGGTGCGCATCCTCGATGGATTCGCTCGTGACAATCCATCGCTGCCGTCAGTGATCGTCACCCACCACGTCGACGAGATACCGGTGTCCACCACCCACGCACTCATGATGAGGGACGGCAGGGCCATCGCCACGGGTCCCATCGACGAGGTCCTCACGTCAGGGAATCTCTCGGAGTGCTTCGGGATGGACCTCGAGGTGTCGCGCCGGCCGAACGGCAGGTTCACCGCGTTTGCGAGGTGACCAACCGGACGAACCGTTCCTTGCCCGCGTCGATGTTGCCGGCGAGGACCCTGTCCAGGACGCCCGCCGTCCAGAGCGCACCGCCGTACTCGAGGTCGATCGAGACATCAGTCGACTCGCCGAGGGACTTCACGTTGACGCCCATGCGCCAGACCGAATGTGACGTTCCACCGCGTTCCTTTCGCTCGAACACGAGTGATGCGGCGTCCGTGGACTGTTCGTTCACCGTGCGCACCATGCGCAATCGCTTCGAACGCGCGAACGGGCCGACCTTCGCGCGCAGCTCGACCGACCACGCGGTTTCCCCTTCGTCGTCGTCGCGGGCGATGGAGTGGATCATTGGCATCCACTGCGGGTACCCGGACAGGTCGACGAGGTGCGGAACCACCCTGTCGATGGTGACGGGCACCGTCACCGACGATGATGCCTTCACTGACTCTCCTGCGGGTCACCGAACGCGCGTCCGAGCAACCGGCCGCGACGCGGTGCATCCGGGTCGTCGGCCGGCGGGGTCTTGCTGAGTGACGGCGACCACGGGATGGCCTGGGTCTCATCCGGGTCGATGGCGTCGCTCTCCGCGTCGGTTGCGGCAGCGGGAGATGCGGGTGCGCCGTCCGGATCGGGTTCGAGTTCACGCCTGATCGTCTCGAACAGGCTCGGCGTGTCGACGCTGAGCGCTTTCGCCCGTTTCGGTTTTGTGCCGGACGCGGCCTTCTTCTTCGGGGCCGGCACCTCCGGTATGTCCCGCTCGGCGTCGTCGGACACGCGGAACAGCTTCGGGACGGGATCCCTGCGGTCATCGAGCGTCCACCCTCGGGGAACGACGAGGGCATTCGCGTGCCGGCGACAGAGACGGCCGGCAAGTTCCCTCTCGGCAACCCCGGCAACATCGACCCACACGACGAGATTCATCCGGTCGATCCCGTACGACGCCGCAGAGTCTGCTCCGCAGCCGGGTCGTTCGCACAGTGTTCGCACGCGCCCACGGTAGTGGTGCATCGACGCAATGGTGGGCGATACGGGACTCGAACCCGGGACCTCTACCGTGTGAAGGTAGCGCTCTAACCAACTGAGCTAATCGCCCTTGCGGGCTTCTCAGGTTATCCCGGGGTGCCCGTTTTGCCCACGGTCATTGGCTGCCGGTCAGTAGCCGCTGCGGGCATCGACCAGGCCGATCAACGGCTCGCCGGCCACGTACCGCTCCACGTTCTGACGGATCCGGTCCGCCAGCAACGGAACCGCCATCTCGGGCGTGTTGCCCACGTGGGGCGTGATGATGCAATTCGGCATCGTCCACAACGGATGGTCGGCCGGCAGCGGCTCGGGGTCCGTCACGTCGAGTGCGGCACCCCCGATGACGTCGTTCTGCAGGGCCCACACGAGGTCGTCAGTGACGATGTGGCCACCACGGGCCACGTTCACGATCCATGCATGGCTCTCCATCACATCGAGCTCGGCCCGGCCGATGATGCCGCGGGTCTCGTCCGTCAACGACAGGGCGAGCACCACGACATCGGCGCCGACGAGTGCATCGACGAGGTTCTCCGTGCCGACAACGTCGTCTGCTCCCTCGATGTGCTCCACGTTCCGGCGCACGACGGTCACGTGGCAGCCGAACGGGGCGAGCAGGCGCAGCAGTGACTCGGTGATCCCTCCGCCACCGAGAATGGTGACGCGTGCTCCCAGCAGGTTGCGCCCGACGGGTCCCGTCCACCCGTGCTCGCGTGAGTAGCCCCCGACGTTGCGGAGGCCGGCAAGAGCGAGTGCGAGTGCGTGCTCTGCAACGGGTTCGGCATAGACACCCTTGCCGCACGTCCACGTGCGCCCGTCGGTGATGATCGGCACGAAGTTCTCGATGCCGGCGAACGGCACCTGCACCCAGTCGAGCTGCGGGTTCTCCTCCAGCAACGCGGAGAGTCCTGCCGCATCGCGTGAGTTCGTCCACACGAGACCTGTCGCCGCGGACGGTTCCACTACTGCCGCACCACCGTCGATCACCGCCTGTGTGACCCAACCGGCCGATCCCTCGGGTCGGACGGTGATGCTGCGACTACTTGGGGGCTGGTCCATGGGAAACAACGATACGGCGTGCCGCGGGGCCGTGCGAACGGGGATCCGTCAGGAGCCGGTGAGCGTGGCGGCGATGTCGCTCGAGGAACTGCCCGAGCGGCGCAGCACCACGGCGACGAACCAGAGCGATCCCATGGTCACGCAGAACAGGATCATGGCGCCGACGCCCCAGAACGGTTTGATGGTGCTTCGAGTTGCACCGAGCAGTGCCACCGGGAAGGTGGTCGAGCCGGCCTCGGAGATCAGGGTCGAGATGACCGCATTGTCGAGGCACAGCGTGAACGACAGCAAGCCGCCGGCGATCAATGCCGACGCGATGAGAGGCAGCGTGATCTGGCGGAACGCACGGGCGGGCGGCGCACCGAGATCGGCCGCAGCTTCCTCGAGCGCCTCGTCGAGTCCGTCGAGTCGTGCACGCACGATCAGCGTGACGACCGCACTCGCGTACAGGGACTGGCCGACCCACAGCTTGTTGATGCCACCGTTGAACGGTCCCCAGCCGTTCGTGAACGGGTACCCGATGACGGGCATGTCCCCGATGCGCGGGAACCACGTCGCGAGTGCGACTGCGTCCATGATCTCCGGCGTCACGAGGATGAGGAACAGCACCGCCATGAACACCTTCGTCCATGCCCCCGGCCGGCGCGCGAGGCCGACACCGGCCAGCCCACCGATGACCACCGCGATGACCGTGGCACCGAATGCCGCGATGAAGGAGTTCCGGATGGAATCACCCACGCCCGCGAACTGAAAGACATCGCGGTAGCGGTCGGTGACGGCCCAGTTGAAGAGGACGGCAACGGAGAAGCCGACGGGTCCGATCCAGTTGGTCGCCCGCGCCGAGAGGTTGGTGAACCGGCGCAGGATCATCCGCACGAACAACGCACCGACGACGATGAGGGCCGCCCGAATGACCACCTGCCACGCCACCGTTCCGTCGAACAACTCGTCCCACCACTTCAGGCTCGTGTGACCCGACCAGATCGTGAACGACTGCCCCCGGTTGAACGAATGGACGAACACCAGCACGATGGGGATGAACAGGAAGAGGAGAACGAGGGACGTCCACGCGGCGAGCAGCAACTTGAAGGGTTCGATGCCGAGACGTGCGGGCTTGGCCCCCTGGAAACCCTCGGCGAGTGCATGCTCGTAGACGCGGCGGCGTGCCCGTTCCACGAGCGGGGCGAAGAGACCGGCGATTCTCGGGACGACCCACACGACGGCGGCACCGACAACCAGGGACAACAGCACCGCGACGATCATGAGCACCGCCATGGCGCTGCCGAGCGGCCAGTTCTGCGCACCGCCGAACTGCGAGGCGATGAGGGCACCGATCATGTTGCCCTTCGCCCCGCCGAGCACCGTGGCTGCCACGTAGTCGCCGCACATGGGGATGAAGGTGAGCAGCACACCGGCGATGATGCCGGGACCCGCGAGCGGGAGCGTGACCCCGAAGAACGTCGCGACGCGGCCGGCACCGAGGTCCTTGCTGGCCTCGCGCATGCGCAGGTCGATGCGGTCGAGGGCCACGAACAACGGCAGGATCATGAACCCCAGGTAGTTGTAGACGACGGCAATCTGCACCGCGAGCGACGTCTCGAGAACCTGGATGCCGTTCTCGCCCACCCACCCGAGATCCATCAGGAACTTCGACAACGAACCGTTCGGTGCGAGCGGGATGCGCCACGCGACGGTTCTGATGAGGAAACTGGTGAAGCTGGGCACGACGACGAGGGCGAGGATCGCGGCGCGCCACTTCTCCCCCACCTTGAACGACGCGAAGTACGCGACCGGCAGGCCGATGACCACGCACATCACGGTGGCGATGACCGCGATCCGCAGGGTCCCCTTGAACACGGTGAAGAACGTGGCGTCGAACACCGTCGAGTAGTTCTCGGTGGTGAGCCTCGTGAGGTCGACGGGCAGGACGAGGGACGTGTCCTTCGTGCCGAAGGAGTAGTAGACGATGTAGCCGATCGGGATGATGAAGAAGAGCGCGTACCAGATGATGGAGGGAAGTGCGAGGGCGAACTTCGGCCCCCGCACCTTCCTGCGCATCCTCGTGGCGAACGCCTCCGTCACCTGATCAGGCCCCGGCCTTGGCCTTGGTCTTGTTCAGGATCTCGACCAAGCGGTCGAGAGCGGTGTTCATCTCCTGTGCCTCCATGGTGGCCACCTGCTCGTCGGAGAAGAAGATCATGTCGGGCTTGGCGAGATCGGGAGCCAGTTCCTTCAGCAACTGGTCCATCTTCTTCATGCCGGTGTGGTAGCCGTGGTACGAGAGGTCCTTGATCGACACCTCGGGCACGAGCTCCCAGTTGATCCAGGCATGGGCAGCCTCGGGGTTCGGGGCACCCGCGGGAATCGCGTAAGTGTCCATGAAGATCTGCGTCTTCGGTCCGGGCAGGACCCACTTCCAGTCCTCGGGGTTGCCACCGGCGTCCGCGATGCGGCTGAACGCCTGACGTGCGTCACCGGTCCAGGCGACGGCGATGGAGTACGCACCCTCGGCGAGCTTCGTGCTGGGGTAGCTGTCGAAGGCCTTGATGTGCGGGCCGATCTCGTCCACCAGGAACTTCTCGGCGGCATCGAGGTCGGCGGCGTCGGTGGTGTTGGCGGACTTGCCCTGCGACCAGAAGTACGGCCCGCAGAAGTCCCACGCGGCATCGATGACTGCGCAGTTGCCGCTGGCCTCGTTCTTGCACGCATCGAAGAAGTCGTTCCAGTCCTTCAGCTCGCGGGTGATCTTCTTCGAGTTGTAGAGGTAACCGGCGCTTCCCCAGTCCTTGCACACGACGTACTCGTCGGTGGTGTCCCACGGCCGTCCGATGTACGGAGCGTCGAGGTTGACGAAGTTCGGCAGCAGGTCCTTGTTCAGCTTCTGGAGAAGGCCCTTCTCGATCATCTGCGGCACGTACGGGCCGGTCGGCACGACGATGTCGAAACCACTCTGGCCGTTCGAGGACGACAGCTTCGTGATGAGGTCCTCGTTGCTGGCGAAGTAGTCGACCTTCATGGTGACGCCGAGGGTCGACTCCGCGAGCGCACCGACGAGTTCAGGGTCGTTGTAGTCGCCCCAGGTGTACATGGCGAGCGCGCCGCTCGACTTCTGGATCTTGCGGCTCCAGTCACCGGTTGCGGTGGCCTCCAGCTCGATCCAGTCACCACCGGACATCGCGCCACCGGCGGTCGTGTCGGATGACTTCGATCCGCTGTTGCCGCACGCGGCTGCGACAACAGCCAGTCCCGCTGTGGCGGTTCCCATCTTCAGGAAGGCGCGTCGCGACAACTGCTCACGGAAGCTGTGCGGCGCGAGAATCCTCATTGGCTTGTCCATTGGTGTCTCCTTGTGTTGTAGAGAATCTGGTTACTGGCCCTCGGCGAGGACCACGTCGGCCTGGCGGGCCGAGAACAGGTACACGTCGTCAGCCGACCACGAGCACCAGACGTCCTCGCCGAGAGCGAAACGACGGGTGTCCAGGCGGGGCGTCAGGACGAGAAGGTCACGGTCACCCGAGGTGACCACGTACTGGAGAACGTCACCGAAGTGCGAGACACCCGCCACGGTGCCGCGACAGGTGTTCTCCGGGCGGTCCGGGCGGTCCGCGGTGAGGTGAATGCCCTCGGGACGCACCGCCGACAGTGCCTGCTCCCCGTTCGGGACGTCCTCCTCGGGCCGCGACGCAACGAAGACCGTGCCGTCATCGGCCTGGGCGCCGTGCTCGGTGGCGACGCCCGTCCAGAAGTTGTTGCGGCCGATGAACCCCGCGACGAACGCGGTGGACGGATGTTCGTAGACGGTCTCGGGATCCCCGAGCTGCTCGATGTGACCGTCGAGCATGATGGCAATGCGGTCACTCATGCTCATCGCCTCTTCCTGGTCATGGGTGACGAAGACGAACGTGATGCCGAGACGGCTCTGCAGGAGCTTCAGCTCGATCTGCATCTCCTCGCGCAGCTTGCGGTCGAGTGCGCCGAGCGGTTCGTCGAGCAACAGGACGCTCGGCCTGTTCACCAGTGCACGTGCGACGGCGACGCGCTGCTGCTGGCCGCCGGACATCTGCCTCGGCTTGCGGTCCGCCAGTTTCGACATCTGGACCATGTCGAGTGCCTCGGCCACGCGGACGGCGATGTCGGCCTTGGCGACACCCTTCTGGCGGAGCCCGTAGGCGACGTTCTCGGCGACTGTCATGTGCGGGAACAGTGCGTAGTGCTGGAACACCGTGTTGACGTCCCGCTTGTACGGGGGCACACCCTGCACCTCCACCCCGTTCACCAGGATGTGGCCCGCGTTCGGCTGTTCGAAGCCGGCGAGCATCCGCAACGTGGTGGTCTTGCCGCAGCCGCTGGGGCCGAGCAGTGACAGGAACTCAGCGGGCTTGACCTCGAGATTGAGGTTGTCAACGGC
>JBEDDY010000114.1:0-14373 GCA_041176025.1 Actinomycetota bacterium
GCACAGCAACGCCCAGGAGTGCGCCGAGGCGTTGATCATGGTGGCGAACACGAACGGCGGGCGCGACAACACCACCGTGGTCGTGGTCGACATCGCCGATGACATCAGCGCGCCCGTGGCCGTCGTGCCCGACAACGACGACACGCAGCAGATCGAATCCGTCCCGCCGGTGCTGGTGAAGGAGAAGCGCCGCGTCACCGTGGGCATGACACTGTTCTGGTCGGCTCTTGTCTTCATCGCGCTGGGCGTGGTGGTGGTCATGGGCGTGTACGGCCGCAGCGGCTACTACCTGGACTTCACGGAGGACGACACCGTCGCCGTCTACCGCGGGCGTGTGGGCGGCGTGCTGTGGTTCGACCCCACAATCGACACCGAAACCGAACTCTCGGGTGACGACCTGCCACCGGACATCCTGCGCGACGTGATGACGAACCGTGAGTTCGCCAGCAGCAGCCAGGCGCGCAAGTTCCTCTCGCTCGTGCAGCAGGTCATCCTGAACGCGACCACCACCACCGTCCCCTCCACGACGACCACCGTTGGCTGACGCGACGCTCATCGACCCGCGCCTCGGCGCCCACAGGCGCCGGGCAGAACTCGGTCTGGTACTGCTGGCCGGCGTCATCACGTCGGCCGCCTACGTGCTGGCGTCGCTCGGCAAGAACGCATCGATCCCCGCCCGCATCGGCCCGTTCCTCGCGTTCGTGGTGGGTCTGCTGGTCATCGCGCATGTTGCGGTTCGCGCGATGGCACGCGGGGCTGACCCGTTGATCCTCCCCATGGCCGCGTTCCTGCACGGCATCGGGTACGTGATGATCGCACGGCTCTCCACGCACCTCGCCGGCCTGCAGGCCACGTGGAGCCTGATCGGCGTCGGTGCGTTCGTCGCGACGTTGCTGGTGGTCGACCGCGTCGGTGACCTTCGCAGGTGGAAGTACACCTGCCTGGCGCTCGGCATCGCACTGCTCGTCATGCCGATGGTGCCGGGTCTCGGCTTCACCAGTGGCGGCGCGCGCATCTGGGTCAGCATCGGGCCGATCAACTTCCAACCGGGTGAGTTCGCCAAGATTCTGCTGGCCATCTTCTTCGCCGCGTACCTGGACGAGCGGCGCAAGCTGGTGGTGGAGAACACCTCCGGCACGTCGCTCGGCAGCGCGCTCACGCTGCGCGACCTCATGCCGATCCTGGCCGCGTGGGGCGTGTCGGTCATCGTCATGGTCGGCGAGAAGGACCTGGGGTCGTCGCTCCTCTTCTTCACGCTGTTTGTGGTGTTGTTGTGGCTGGCCACGGAGAAGACCGCTTACCTGCTGATCGGGCTCGGTCTGTTCGCTGCCGGCGCGGTGGCCGCGTACAACATGTTCGGCCACGTGCGCACGCGCGTGACGATCTGGCTGGACCCGTGGCCGCTGTACACCACGAAGGGCTACCAACCGATCCAGGCACTGTTCAGCATGGCAAACGGCGGTCTCACCGGCACGGGACTCGGGCTCGGGTCGCCGCAGGCCGTTCCCGCCGCCCACAACGACTTCATCTTCGCCGCGATCGCGGAGGAGCTCGGTCTCGTCGGTGCAACAGCGGTGCTCGCCGCGTTCGTGCTGCTGGTGGGTGCGGGCATGCGCACGGCACTGCGCACCAACCGTGACTTCGAGAAGCTCCTGGCCGCCGGGCTCACGACGATCCTCGGCGTGCAGGCGTTCATCATCATCGGCGGTGTCGTTCGCGTCGTGCCGCTGACGGGCGTGACACTGCCCTTCATGAGCTACGGCGGCAGCAGCCTGGTGGCCAACTACGTACTGCTCGCGTTGCTCGTGCGCATCAGCGATTCCACCGCCCGCAGCCTGTACGAAGTGCCGGATGAGCCCGGTGTTCTCGACCGACTCCGCATCCGGAGTATGGGCGCATGAACCAGCGCATCCGCCACCTCACCGTCGTGCTGCTCGTGTTGTTCGGCGCCCTGTTCGTCTCGCTCACCAACTGGCAGGTGCGCCAGCAGAACGCACTGCGCGCCGACGGCCGCAACAACCGGACCACGCTGCGCGAGTTCGACTCGCCGCGCGGCCGGATCCTGACGGCCGACAACGTGACGGTCGCCGACACTGTGAAGGTGGACACGGAGCTGCACCCGAACGACAAGTTTGCGTGGCAGCGCACGTACCCCACGGGCGACCTGTTCGCGAACATCAGCGGCTACTACACGTTCGGTTTCGGCACCACGCAGGTGGAGAAGCTGTACGACGACGTTCTCGCGGGACGCACGGCGCAGCAGCAACTGGAGGCCACCGGCGACCTGTTCTCGAAGGTGGACACCTCCGGCACCGTGCACCTGACGGTGCGCAACGACCTGCAGGCGCTCGCGAAGAAGACGCTCGCGGGCCGCGAGGGATCCGTCGTCATGCTCGACCCCCGCACCGGTGCGGTGCTCGCGATGTACTCGAACCCCACGTTCGACCCGAACAAGGTGGCCACGCACGATGCCGGCGCCGCCAACGACTACCTGCGCGACCTGAACAACGACCCGCGCAAGCCGTTGCTGGCGAACGCCTACCAGGAGCGCTACATGCCGGGCTCCACCTTCAAGATCGTCACCACCACCGTGGGTCTCGAGACCGGCGCCATGAACGCACTCTCGGTGTTCCCCGACGAACGCTCGTGGACACCGCCGAACACCACGAAGCCGATCCGCAACTACGGCAAGAAGATCTGCGGTGGTGACCTGGCCGAGGTGTTCCGTCGCAGCTGCAACATCCCGTTCGCACAGACCGCCGTCACCGTGGGACCCAGCCTGTTCCTGAACGGCGTGAACAAGTTCGGCTTCGACGAGAGAATCCCCTTCGACCTGCCCGGAGCTGCGAACAGCACGTTCGGCGGCACGGCAGCGGATTTCGATTCCTCCCTCGCACTGCTGGCCATCCACGGTTTCGGCCAGGGCCAGGTGCAGGTGGTGCCGCTGCACATGGCACTCATCGCATCCGCGGTGGCGAACGGCGGCACCATGATGACCCCGCACGTGGTGGAGTCGACCCACACGAACACCGGCACCGTCATCTCGCGGACGAACCCGGCACCGTGGAAGGCGGCAATGGCCACCACCACGGCGGATGCACTGCGCCAGTTGATGGTGGGCGTCGTGCAGAACGGCACCGCAACGTGCTGCATGCAACTGGCGAACGGCGTCGTGGCGGCGGCGAAGACCGGAACGGCACAGCTGAATCCCGAGGGCCAGAAGCAGCGGTCGCACGCGTGGATCACGGCCTTCGCGCCTGCGGGCACGGGTGAGACACCGCGAGTGGCCGTCGCGGTGATGCTGAAGGGCGTGAACGACACGATCTCGGCCGGAACGGGCGGGCGACTTGCCGGGCCGATCGCACAGAAGATGCTGGATGCCGCGTTGCCGGTCGTCCCGTGACACGTTCGTCACCGGTTGACGCACGAACAACGCTGGTTCCCGTGTGCCCGAAGCCGTTTGGCCGGCACGGGTAGCCTGAACAGGTCCTTATGTCTGGCCAGAACCCCACCCTCATCAACGACCGGTACGAGGTCATCGACCGCATCGGCCGGGGTGGCATGGCCGAGGTGTTCCGTGCCCGTGACCTGCTGCTCGACCGCGAGGTGGCGGTCAAGGTGCTGTTCCCCGAGAACGCGAGCGACCCAAACTTCGTCGAGCGGTTCCGCCGCGAGGCCCAGTCCGCGGCCGGCCTGAACCACCCGAACATCGTCGGCGTGTACGACTGGGGCCAGCACGGCAGCACCTACTTCATGGCCATGGAGTACGTGCCGGGCAACACCCTCGCCCAGATCATCCGCCGTCACGGAACACTGCGCGCCGAGGTCGCAGCCCGCATCGGCGCCCAGATCGCAGACGCTCTCGCCTTCGCCCACCGCAACGGGGTGGTGCACCGCGACGTGAAGCCGGCGAACATCCTGATCACCGACGCGGGCTTCGTGAAGGTTGCCGACTTCGGCATCGCCCGCGCCATCGACGCCGGTCATGACGAGGGACTCACGCAGGACGGCGCCGTCATGGGAACCGCCACCTACTTCTCGCCGGAACAGGCGAAGGGTGAAGGTGCCGACCCGCGCAGTGACATGTACTCGCTCGGCATCGTTCTGTACGAGGCCGTTGCCGGTCGCCCTCCGTTCGTCGCCGAATCGGCCCTTGCCACCGCGTACAAGCAGGTGCACGACCATGCCGAACCCCTGCCGAAGGCGGCGCCCGGGACACCCAACAAATACAGCGCCATCGTGGGCAAGTGCATGGCGAAGGACCCCGCCGTCCGTTACGCCACGGCCGACCAGCTGCGCGATGACCTGCGCAACTTCCTGACGAACGGAACGGTCATCGCGTACGAACAGGCGCTCGGCCGCATGCCCATGGTGGAGGACCTCGAGAGCGCGATCACATCCGTCATCGCTCCCGTCGTCGCGCAACCGATCGTCGACCAGGCATTCGAGGACCCGAACACCACGCAGCTCATCCAGCGCACGCAGGTGATGCCGGCCTCCGCCACGTCGGCCGGTGTGCACGGCGGGTCCGGTGACGGTGGCGACGTCGAACTTCCCGGGTACGACAACGACGACAAGTCACGCGGGTACATCTTCGGGGCGGTTGCTGCGGTCCTCGTCCTGATTGCGGGTGCGGTCTTCCTGGTCACCAGTGTCATGGGCAACGAGGGCATGAAAGTGCCGAACGTCGTCGGCAGGCTGTACACCGAGGCCGCGAAGGAACTCACCGACAAGGGTTTCATCGTCACGCCGAATGCGGTGGCGAAGGAGGGCGTCGGTGACGACATCGTCTACCAGCAGTCACCAGAGGCGAACGCACCCACCAAGGCCGGCGACACGATCACCATCACGTACAACCCCTCGAAGCCACCGGTGGCCGTGCCCGCAATCCAGGGCCTCACCATCGCCGAGGCAACGGCGACACTGCAGCAGGTGGGCCTGCTGCTGACCGTCGTGGAGACGCGTCTCGACCCCACTCTCGGCAACGGCCAGATCATCAGCCAGGACCCGCAGGCCACAACGTCCATGCCCGCGGGCGGCACCATCAAGGTGGTCGTCTCCGGCGGTGCCGGACAGGTGATCATCCCGAACGTGTCGGGCCAGACGTCATCGGCGGCACAGACCCTGCTGCAGGGTGCGCCGTACAAGTTCGTCGTCACCGTGGAGACCGAACCGAGCCCCACGGTCGCAAAGGGATTGGTCACCCGAACCGACCCCGCATTCGGCATGCCCGTCGATTCGGCCACACCGTTGAAGGTGTACGTCTCTGCCGGTCCGCAACAGGTGGCGGTGCCGGCCGTCGAGGGCAAGACACAGGCCGAGGCGGATGCAGCGCTGAAGGCAGTCGGCCTTGCCGCGGACGTGCGCACGGCGACCGTGCCGGCCGGCGACCCGAACGACGGCAAGGTCATCTCGCAGGGAACCGCCGCGGACACCATGGTGGACCCGGGAACGAAGATCGTTCTCACGATCGGCAAGGCCACTGCGACCACCACCACCGCACCGCCCGGCTGACCCCGCCGTGGTGCCGTTCGGAATCCCGAACGAAGAGCTTCCCCCGTCTCACCGCCGCGCCGTTCGGAATCCCGAACGGAGAGTCGCAACAGTCAGGGGCGGCAGCGTGCCAGGAAATTGCCGAGCAATTGGTGCCCGGCCGACGTCAACACGCTCTCGGGGTGGAACTGCACTCCCTCGATGTCGAACTGGCGGTGACGCAGTCCCATGATCATCCCGTCGCTCGTCTCCGCGGTGATCTCGAGTGTCTCGGGCAGGCCCGCACGGTCAACGACGAGTGAGTGGTAGCGCGTCGCCTCGAGCGGCGTCGGCAGTCCCTCGAACACACCGAGGTTGTGGTGGTGGATCATCGACGTCTTTCCGTGCATCAATTCCGACGCACGGATGACCGAGCCACCGAAGACATGGCCGATTGCCTGGTGACCGAGACACACGCCGAACACCGGCACCTCGCCGGCGAATGACGAGATTGCCTCGCAGATGATGCCCGCCTCTTCCGGTCGGCCGGGGCCCGGAGACAGCAGGATGCCGTCGGGATCCATCGCGCGCACCTCGTCGACGGTGACCCGGTCGTTGCGCACCACCACCGGTTCGGCGCCGAGCTCACCGAGATACTGCACGATGTTGTAGACGAAGCTGTCGTAGCTGTCGATCACCACGATGCGTGTTGCGCCCCTGCCTGACATGGCACCAAGCCTGCCGTGTCCGCGCGCCCGAGCCACCATGAATTGAACGGGTCGTCCCCGGAATCAGGCCCTCCGTACGGTGCGGTCTACACTTGTGCCGTGGCAACGAAGAAGAAAAAGGGCGGTCGCGTGACTCCGAAGGGCGGCCACAAGAAGGCAGTGCCCACGAACGAGGCCGGCGTGCAGGCCAGCAGTCGCTACACGCCCCCGGTGCCCGAGTACAAGAAGCACAGTGCCCCGTGGGTTCCGTACGTGATGTTCGCGTTGCTCGGACTCGGCGCGTTGATCATCCTGCTGTACTACGTGGGCGCCGTCCCCGGCGGCCGCAGCAACTGGTACTTGGCCCTCGGACTGAGCGGCGTTCTCGGTGGTCTGTACACAGCCACCAAATACCACTAGGTCCGGTTAATGCCCATACAGGGCAACGGATAGCAGAATCACACCGATGTTGTTTTCACCATGGTTGTCCACAGTCTGTGGACACTGTGAATGGGCTCACTCGAAGCGTGGTGTCATGAACTCCATGTCCTCCATGCAGTGACGCGGGGGTGGTGGATCCTCGTCCGGCGCAACGACAACGCGCACCTCCGTGCCGCACACCACGCAGCGGTACCGCACGTCGATGCGCCGCATCTCGCCGGTGGGCGGTGGCGGCGGTGGCGCGGTGGCCATGCTCTTCAACATGGCGAGGCCGATCTTCCAGATCATGCGGAAAAGGACCACTGCCCCCAGGAACCAGACGATGGTGCCGAAATCTGGCATCTGGTTCAGCCGAGGCGTTCGATGATGGTGGCGTTCGCCATGCCGCCGCCCTCGCACATGGTCTGCAGGCCGTAGCGACCGTCGGTGCGCTCCAGTTCGTGCAGCAGGGTGGTCAGCAGACGGGTGCCGGATGCGCCGAGCGGGTGACCGAGGGCGATCGCACCGCCGTTCGGGTTCACCGTGGACATGTCGGGGTGCAGTTCCTTCTCCCACGCGAGCACGACCGAAGCGAACGCCTCGTTGATCTCGGTGACCGAGATGTCCGCCATGGTGAGACCGGCCTTCGCCAGAGCCTTCTGCGTGGCAGGAATCGGAGCGGTCAGCATGAAGCGCGGGTTGTCACCGGCAAGACCGAAGTTCACGAAACGAGCGCGCGGCGTGAGACCGAGCTCGTTCGCCTTCTCCTCGCTCATGATCAGCACGGCCGATGCACCGTCGGTGATCTGGCTCGAGTTGCCGGCGGTCACACGACCACCCTCTTCTTCCGGACGGAACGCGGGCTTCAACGCGCCGAGTGACTCGCGCGTGGTGTCGCGGATGCCCTCGTCGGTGTTCATCATCTTCCCCTCGGCGTCGACAACGGGCAGGATCTCACGCTCGAAGCGGCCCTCCTTGGTGGCGCGTGCCGCGTACTCCTGGGAACGGACACCGAACGCGTCCATGTCGTCACGGGTGATGCCCCACTTGTCCGCGATCAGTTCGGCAGAGATGCCCTGCGGCACGAGACCACCCTCTGATGCGTAACGGGCCGACACACCGGGGCCGAACGGGAAGCCGTACTTGCCCTCTGCGACTGCCGAGCCCATCGGCACACGCGTCATCACCTCGACACCGCTCGCGATCACGATGTCGTACGCACCGGCCATCACACCCTGCGCCGCGAAGTGCGCAGCCTGCTGGCTGCTTCCGCACTGGCGGTCGATGGTGGTGCCGGGGATCGTCTCGGGAAGACCGGCCGCGAGAACGGCATTGCGGCCGATGTTCAGGCTCTGCTCGCCCACCTGCATCACGCAACCCATGATCACGTCGTCGATCAGCGCGGGGTCGAAGTTGTTGCGCTCGACCAGGGCCTTGAGGGTCTGCGCGGCCAGGTCAACGGGGTGCCATTCCTTCAGGCGGCCGTTGCGCTTGCCGAGTGGTGTGCGGAGGGCGTCGACGATGACTGCGTTGTGCATGCGGCAAGTCTGCCCGTTCGGGAGGGACGGCCCGCAATCGGGCTAATCCGCCTCCAGTACTTTGCCGAATATGCGTTCCAGGGCGGTCACGTCGGTCTCCGTCAGGCTGTTCGTGAACACACGGCGCACGATGCGGTAGTACGCCGGGTTCGCCTGTCGCCACATCTCGTGACCCCGCGGAGTCAGCACCAGTTCCACCGCGCGGCCGTCGTCCGCGGTCGCCTTCTCGCGCGCGACGAACTTCTTCTCCTCCAGCTTGTCGAGCTGGCGGGAGAGCGAGCTGGGGTTCGTCATCGTGCGCTCGGCAAGGTCATTGAAGCGCATCGAACCCTCGTTCGCGGCAAGCGCGTCCATGATCTCGAACCACGGCAGCTGCAGGCCGAACTCCCCCATCAACTCGCGCGCGAGCATCTTCTCCATCGCTGCGTGCGCGGTGAGGAACGCGCGCCACACGGCGAGTCGTTCGGGATCGGGAAGCATCGCTCCCTATTGTGCGGGCTGTGCCGGCGGAGGCGGTGGATTCTTCAGCCGCTCGAAGTGAGCGAGTGCCTGCCCGGTCGTGGTGGGCGACATCAACAGCACGCGTGACGGCATCACCATCTTCGGCATCGTCACGCCGAGCACGGCGATGACGCGGTCGTCCAACGTGTACATGGCCGCAAAACGGCCGTCTTCGACGGAACCGGCCACCACGGTGACCGTCGCATCCGGGTGTGAGCGCCCGATGAACTGGATGCGGGCGTCGAACTGGTCGCTCCAGAAGAACGGCACGGCGGAGTACGCGGTCAACGGTTCGCCGCGTGATTCCGCGAGCAGGTTCTGGGCGGCGATGGCGCCCTGTTCGGCCGCGTTCGTCCAGTGCTCCACGCGCATCGTCGGTTCCACGTGGGCGAACAGTTCGTTCGGCCAGCGCAACAGGTCGCCGGCGGCATACACGCCGGGGACACCCGCATTCAGGTTCGCGTCGCACACGACACCGTCATCCAGGGTGAGACCGCTCCCCTGCAGCCATGCGACGGCCGGCGTCACGCCGATCCCGACAAGGACAACGTCAGCGTCAATGACGGTTCCGTCTCCGAGTCGCACCGCGGTGACGCGACCATCGGATTGCTCGATGCCGTCGATGGTCACACCGCAACGGATGGTCACACCGTTGCGTTCGTGGATCCGCGATATTGCCGCACCCATCTCCGCGCCGAGACCACGTATCAACGGCGCGGGCGCTCCCTCCAGCACCGTCACATCGGCGCCGAGCTGCTTCGCCGTCGCTGCTGCCTCGAGACCGATGAAGCCGGCGCCGATGACCACGAACCTCGTGCCCACAGAGATCCCTGCCTTCAGCGCATCGGCGTCGTTCTTGGTCCGCAGCGTGTGCATCCCGCCGATCATCGGGATGTTCGGCAGGGTGCGTGCGTCGCCACCGGTGGCGATGATGAGACCGTCGTAGTGCACCGATGTGCCGTCGGCCAGGGCAACGGTCTTCGCTGCCGTGTCCAGGGCGACTGCCGCAGATCCCAACTTCCACGTGATGTCGAGTGCATCGATCATCTCGGGCTTGCGCAGTGCAATCCGTTCGGCATCCACCTCGCCCGACAGGTATTTCTTGGAAAGAGGAGGTCTGTCATAGGGCATCCCGGCCTCGGAGCCGATGACGGTGATGGTTCCCCCGTGCCCGTTCTGGCGCAGGGTTTCCGCAGCACGGACCGCCGCCAGGGACGAACCGACAATCACAATCTCGTGCACCCGTACAGGCTATTCAGCGCGGTCCACCGATGCTCAAACATCACTGGCATCCCGTAGCGTGTCAGCGTGCTCCAGCCGAACGACACGTACTCCATGATCCTTTCGGAGGCCCGGAAGATCGTCGAGGAACGCGGTGAGGCCGGTCTCCGTGTTGCCGAGCTGGCCAAGCGTTGCGATGTCGCCGTGGGCCTGCTGTACCACTACTTCAGTGACCGCATGGCAATCATCAGTGCGGTGCGCGAGACCCAGTTCGTTGCACGTGTCGAGTCCGACATCCAGAACCTGAAGCAGTACAGCACCACGGGCAACAACGCCGACATCGTGGACATCATCGTGAACCAGTTCGCCGACCCGCGCGCGGAAGAGCGCAACAAGTACAGGCTCGAGCGAATGGAGGTACTGGTTGCGGCCAGCCGCAACCCCGAACTGCTCGAGAAACTGAAGTCGGTCGAGTCGCGGTTCACGCACGAGATCCTCGAGACCATCCGCAACGCAAAGAAGTCGGGGCTGGTCGCCGAGCACGTCGACGAGAAGTCACTCGCCTTCTTCCTCGAGGTGATCCCGTTGGGCGTCACCCTCGGCATCGTCTACGGCGACAATCTCCCCGATGCGGACAAGTGGCAGGAGTTCGTCCTGACCGTCCTTGCCCCGCTCATGGGCCCCGGCGCCTGACCCTCAGGCGAGGAGACGGGTGACGAACTCATTCGGGTCGCCGTCGCAGGCGCCCAGTTCGTCCGGGCCCATGACCCTCACCCACTGACCGTCACGGAAGCCGATCACCGCGGGCAGGTCCCCGGCGACGCCCAATTGTTCCTCGGTCACTTCGTCCCGGTGACGCAGGTCAATGTGCACACCGGCCCGGGCACATGCGTCGTCCCACGCGGGCTTGCGTCTGACGGCTCCGTGGGTGATGTCGCACAGTTCGCAGTGTCCCCGGCCGGTGTACTTCGCCAGGACGTACGCAATCTCGCCCAGAACCGTTCCGTCCGCGTTGTAGATGCCCACGTACTGCATGCCTGATCCAACAACGCGCGGGCCCCCGTTGTTCCGTCGGGTCGTATTCAGCCGAAGACGACCGTGCGGTTGTTCCACGGGAGCACACGGTGCTCGACGTGAGCCCGCACGGCACGCGCCAGCACGACGGTCTCGAGGTCACGGCCGATCCGCGTGAGGTCCTGCACGTCGTCGCGGTGGGACACGTGCGCCACATCCTGGGCGATGATCGGACCCTCGTCGAGAATCTCGCTCACGTAGTGCGCCGTCGCACCGATCACCTTCACACCGCGGTCGTGGGCCTGGCGGTACGGGTTCGCACCGATGAATGCGGGCAGGAACGAATGATGGATGTTGATCATGCGGCCGGACCACTGCGACACGATCGCGGGTGGCAGCACCAGCATGTAGCGGGCCAGGATCACGAGGTCCACGTCCATCGACTGCAGCACGCCCGCGAGCATCTCTTCCTGTTCGGCACGGCCACCTGCTCCGTCACCGACCGGTGCGTGCATGAACGGAAGCCCGAACGCGTGGGCGAGCGGTTGCGCATCCGCGTGGTTCGACACGACGGACACGACATCAAGCCCGAGATCGCCGTACGTGGTGCGCGACAGAAGGTCGGCCACGCAGTGCAGGTGCCTCGAGCACAGGATCGCCGTGCGGGGCCTCCACGGCAGGGAATTCAGCGTGAAGTCCATGTTCCAGTTGGCCGCCACGGCGGCGAAGCCGGCGCGGAGCGTGTCGATGTCGACGGTGTCTGCGTGGGTGAACTCGACGCGCTGGAAGAACATGGCGTCGTGGTGGTCAGTGTGCTGCTCGGCATGCACGATGTTGCCCCCGACGCCTGCAACCCACCCGGCAACGGCCGCAACGATGCCCGACTGGTCGGGACACGAGATGAGCAGGACGGAGGTGTTCATGAGACCGGGGGTGTGCGGCGAGGGCCGGCAACAGGACGAATGGTGGAGACGATGGGAATCGAACCCACGACCTCCTGCTTGCAAAGCAGGCGCTCTACCAATTGAGCTACGTCCCCGAAGGGCAAGACGAAAGGCTATCGGGACGGGCATTTAACCCACCCTCTCCCCTGTGGATAACGGGGGTACCCTTGCTGCCATGGCAGGCGACCTTCTCTATGCATTCCGGATCATGCGCCTGCCGTTGCTGGACGCAGGCGGTGCTGCCATCGGCCGGGTCGACGACATCGTCGTCATTCCTGGTCGTCTCGGGGCTGCCCCGCGGGTGTCCGGATTCGTCGCCACCAGCCAGCGTCGCCGCATCTTCGTGAACGCGAACCGCATCTCTGCAGTCGATGCCGACGGCGTGCGTCTGCGTTCCTGGGACGTCGACCTGCACCCCTTCAAGCCGCGTGACGGCGAGCGTCTGATCGGTGCCGACGTCATCGACAAGCGGGTCACCGACGAGACCGTCAGCGATGTCGCGCTGCGTCCCACCGCCACCGCCCGCGAGAACGGCTGGGAGGTCGCAAAGGTCCGTCTCACCCGTCGTGCCAAGTTCGGCACGAAGGCGTCGTACCGCCTCGTCGAGTGGAACGGCGTGCCCGGTCTCTTTGCCGCAGCCACCGAAATGGCGGCCGAGGCCGCGCGTCTGCGCGACCTGCACCCCAGCGACGTGGCAACCGTCGTGCGCAGCCTGCCAGCCGCGCAGCGCCAGTTGCTGGCGAAGGAAAGGGACGACGACCGTCTCGCCGACCTGCTCGAGGAACTCCCCGAGAGCGAGCAGCTCGCGCTGATCTCGGGTCTCGACATCGACCGCCTGGTCGACGTGCTCGAGGAAATGGAGTTCGACGACCTCACCGACCTGCTGGCCGAGATGCCGGCGCAGAAGCGCACCGAGGTGCTCGAGGCAATGGACGAGGACGACGCGGAGGTCGTGCGCCAGCTTCTCTCGTACCAGCCGGGCACGGCGGGTGCGTTGATGACGCCCGAGATCATCATCATGGGTCCCACCGCAACCGTCGCAGAGGCGCTCGCGCAGGTGCGCGACCCCGACTGGCTGGTCTCCATCGCGGCACAGGTGTTCATCACCCAGCCACCGTTCAAGGCCCCCACCGGTGCGTACCAGGGCGTCGTCCACCTGCAGCGCCTGCTGCGCGAACCGCCGAGCACGGAGCTCGGTCGTTGCCTGGCGAAGGAACCCACCGTCAACGTGAACATCAGTGACCGCGAGGTCGCCGAGTTCCTCGCGTCCTACAACCTGCTCGCCGTGGGCGTGTGCGACGATGCCGGCCGCCTGCTCGGCGCCATTACCGTTGACGACGTTCTCGACCGCATGCTGCCCGCCGACTGGCGCCAGCGCCGACGTCAGGCGGCAACGTCATGAAGCGCCGCAACGACCTCACCGCGCCGCGCCAGCGCCGCCGCATCGGCATCCACTACGACCCCGATGCGTTCGGCCAGTTCAGCGAGGCAATCGCCCGCTTCCTCGGGACCGGCCGCTACCTCATCTTCCAGACGGTCATCGTCGTCAGCTGGGTGCTGGTCAACGCCGTCGAGCCCCTGCAATTCGACGGCTATCCGTTCATCTTCCTCACGCTCATCCTGTCCCTGCAGGCTTCCTACGCCGCGCCCCTGATCCTGCTCGCGCAGAACCGCCAGGAGGACCGCGACCGCGAACAGACCGAGCGCGACCGTCAGATGGCTGCCCGCACGCAGGCCGACACCGAGTACCTCGCCCGCGAACTCGCCGGTGTACGACTCGCCCTGGCCGACGTCGTGACCACGCAGGACCTGAAGGACCAACTGGAGCACATCACGGAGATGCTCGAGAAACTCAGCGAGCAGCAGGATTCGCGACTGAATCAACAGCGCGGCGCGTAGCTGCCGCGTACTCGCGTGGTGCCTCGAGCGTCACGAAGTGGTCGCCATCCAGTTCCACGATGTCCGCTCGCACCGTGGTTGCGAGTGCGTACTGCTTCACGGGCGGCACCAGGCGGTCGCGCGTCGTGATCACCATCGCGGTGGGAACGTTCACCGATTCGGCGAACGATCGTGCGTCGAAGCGCGAGATGGCATGCCCCGCCTCGCTGACCATCCAGGGATCGTTGCGCCGGATCTCGCCGATCAACCACGGGACGAACCGTGCGAGTTCGTGGCCGCGCGGCACTGCCCTGCCGACGACCCACCGCAACGAACGCGGTGTGACGAGACGACGGACGAGTGGCTGCATCAGGCGGCTGACGCGCCAGCGTGCACGCTCGCGGGAGGTGCCGCTCCATTCCATGGCAGTCGCCTGGAACACCATGCCGCTCACGAGTTCCGGGTGACGCGTCTGCACGAGGAAACTGACCGGGCCGCCCATCGAGTAGCCGACGGTGATCACGCTGTCGATGCCAAGAGTGCGCACCACGTCGGCCGCGTCGTCTGCACAGTCCTCCAGCGAGAACTCGCGGTTCGGACGCAGGCCTCGGCCGTGGCCACGGTGATCGACACCGACGATCGAGTACTCGGCCGCGAGCGTCCCGTACGCGGTGAAGA
>JBEDDY010000115.1:0-8013 GCA_041176025.1 Actinomycetota bacterium
CAGCAGATCCCTCGACCCGCTGCCGACGAACACCGGGTACGAATGGTGACCCACGTTCACGGTGACGGTGCGCATGTCATCCATTCGTAGCACCCCACTCGCCGAACCGCGCGGCGTATTCGCCGAGAACCTCGGCCGTGACCTCCTCGAGGGGCTTTCCCGTGGTGTCGACGAGGAGATCGGCGACCTGTCCGTACATGGGACCACGCTCTGCATCGAGCTTCGCGAGCGTCCCGGCGGGATCACCGTCCAGCAGAGGCCTGTGCACCCCCTTGGCCACTCGCCGCACGAGTTCCTCGGGATCCGTGTGCAGCCAGACAACCCACGCATCCCCCCGTGACCGCGCCGAGTTCAGTGCCGTGCGGTTCGTCTCGCGTGTGACGACGCCGCCGGCCGCAGCGATGACGGCCCTGTCCGGGTGCAAAAGGCACGTCGCGAGTGCCTGCTCCTCGAGGACGCGGAACGTTTCCTCGCCCTTGTCAGCGAAGATCTCCCTGACGGTGCAACCTGCTGACTTCTCCACCAGGCGGTCGGTGTCGAGCAGTGCGATGCCGTCACCTGCGAGTCGCCGGGCGACGGCACTCTTGCCCGTGCCCATCAGACCGACGAGGATGATGTACTTCGGCACGCCCTACCGCAGCGTGTCACGGAATGCGTTCGCGTTCGCCACGAACTCGCCGAGGGAGTCACCGCCGAACTTGCGCTGTGCCTCGGACGCCAGGACGAGCGCAACCATCGTCTCGACGACCACACCGAGGGCGGGCACTGCCGTCACGTCGGTGCGCTCCTTGAAACTGACGGTCTCTTCCTTCGTGACGGTGTCCACCGTCTTCAGGGTGGGTCGGTTGAGGGTCGCGAGGGGCTTCATCGCCGCACGCACGATCAACGGCTCGCCCGTGGTGATGCCACCCTCGGTCCCGCCGGAACGGTGCCCTTCGCGAACGTACTTCCGGTTCTCCGCATCCCACAGGATGGGGTCGTGGGCCTGGCTGCCGACGAGACCGGCAACCTCGAAACCGTCGCCGATCTCGACACCCTTCACGGCCTGGATGCTCATCACTGCCTGGGCGAGCAATGCATCGATCTTGCGGTCCCAGTGGACATGACTGCCGAGACCGATCGGCACCCCGTATGCGACCGCCTCGACGATGCCGCCGAGACTGTCACCCTCGCGCGCTGCGTTCTTGATCTCGGTGATCATCGCCTCGCCCGCCTCCGGGACGGCGCAACGGACCTCGGATTCGTCTATCCGGGCGAGGTCCGACATCGCGGGGAGAGTTCCTGCGGGGACCTTTGCCTTGCCCATCTGGATGACATGACTGAGGATCCCGACGCCGAGGTGCGAGAGCAACTGCTTGGCAAGTGCACCGGCCGCGACGCGAGCGGCGGTCTCGCGGGCGCTCGCCCTCTCGAGGACGTCGCGCGAATCGGAGAACCCGTACTTCTGCATGCCCACGAGGTCGGCGTGACCGGGACGGGGCTGGGTCAACGGTGTCTCTGTCTTTCCCGGTTCGGGGGACATCTCCGCGTGCCACTTGTCGCTGCGGAACCATTCGGAGTTCTGGATCTCGATCGCCACCGGCGACCCGAGGGTGCGACCATGGCGGATGCCGCCGACAAGCGTGATGACGTCCTGCTCGAACCGTTGGCGCGGTCCGCGACCGTACCCGAGACGACGACGGGCCAGTTCGCCCTCGATGTGTTCCGCCAGGATCGGCAGGCCTGCGGGCAGTCCCTCGACGATGACGGTCAGGGCCTTGCCGTGGGATTCACCGGCGGTCAGGTAGCGGAGCACCCCGACAGGCTACTTGCCGCGTCTGGCCAGTTCCCGCACGGATTCCGCGCGCATGAGGCCTGCGTCTGCGGCGCGGCCGAACCAGAGCATCTGCTGGTGGCGGGCCTGGTGGATCAGCATCCACAAACCGTCGACCGTTGTCGCACCGGCCGATCGTGCGGCACGGAGAAGCGCGGTGTCCATCGGTGAGTAGACCGCATCGAGAACCACGAGCCCGCCGTGCAGGACCCCTGCTGCCACCGGCAGCTCATCAGAGTTCATGCCCACGGACGTGGCGTTGACGAGAACCGTTGCTTCGGTGATTGCCGATTCGTCCCCGACGACGATGCCGACCGATTGATCGACAGAATCACGCACCATCCGTACGAGTTCCTCGGCGTTCCTGCGGGACCGGTTGACGACCACGATGTCCGCGCCGCGTCGTGCGAGCGCACGGGCGACGGAACGAGCAGTCCCGCCTGCACCGAGAATCACCGTGCGCTGACCGACGAGGCCGACAGAACCCTCCGATTCGATCGCGTCACAACATCCGTCCCCGTCCGTGTTGTGGCCGCGCAGTTCCCCGTTCCCCACGGACACGCAGTTGACGGCATTCAGGGTGCGTGCGTCATCGTCCAGCGAATCGAGATGCGCAATGACGGCTTCCTTCAGCGGCATGGTGACCGACAGACCGCCGAAACCACCCCCGCGCACCGACGCCATGAACGTGCCGAGGGAATCGTGCGTGACCTCGACAGCCTCGTACCTCCAGTCGACGCCGAGCGCCGCAAACGACGCCGAGTGAATCGCAGGAGAGAGACTGTGCGAGACGGGACTCCCGATGACAGCTGCCCTGGTCGTCACGGGAGGATCCCCGCCACCCTTGCCTTCTCCACGTTCGCAAGATGCTGTTCGTAGGTGGTGGCAAAGACGTGCCTGCCGTCCTTGTCGGCGAGCACGTAGTAGAGGTACTCGCACTTCGTGGTCTTCGGCAGTCCGGCACATGCCTCGTCCGATGCAGCAGGCTTGCCGGCGGGCGCAAGCGCGGCCTTGATGGAGGCGCGACCGGGGTTCGCGATCGGCGTGGGAGGGAGTCCGCCGCGCATGTACGTGTTGTACGGGGTGTCTGCGGCCTTCAGGTCCGAGAACGATGCGTTCGGGTCCGCGTTGTAGAGAAGTGTCGCATCGATCTCCAGCTTCATCTTCTTTGCGAGCCTGTTGTAGATGACCTGTGCGATCTTTGCGCGGTCTTCCGGGACCTTTGCCTCCCTCTCGATGAGAGATGCGATGACGAGCACCTCGTACGGCGTGTAGCCGAGGCTCTTCGCCGAAGCCTCGAGGTTCTCCTGGCGGGCGACCCGTTCCATCATCGACGCCAGTCGACCGACGACGCGTGACTCGGTGTCGTCACCGGAGACCTGGTACGTGTCCGGGAACAGGAGCCCCTCCAGGTTCGTGGTTCCCTCCGGCGCGAGCGACGACACAACCGACCCGTCGGTGGCGGCGGTCGTGAAGTCCGTGGGCGACATGAACGTGATCTTCTCCGTGAGCCGTGCGCCCATCTGGCTGACGGTGAAGCCCTCGGGGAACGTGACCTTCACGAACGTCTGTGCCGGCGGGGTGGACAATGCGTCGATGATGTTCCCCGCGGAGTCACCGGGCTTCAGGGAGTAATAGCCCGGCAGGAGGGCGATCCCGCCCCTGGACTTCGCGTACCACGCGAACAAGGTCGAGTTCCCGATGATTCCGGCCTCGTCGAGCCGGCCGACGACCGCATCCAGCGTGTCACCTTCGTTCACGGTGAAGTTCACGGCGACACCCGGGGCCCCGCCCGGGTTCAACTGGTGCACCACCCACAGCGCACCGGCCCCGACGAGCAGGACCGTCGCAACGAGGACGATGACCACGTTTCGCACGGGACCACGCAGGAACTCGAATCCCGGCGGGACCTCCTCCACCGCGTCCCCCGGCAGTGCGGCGGCGTCGTCCCACGGGTCGGCCACCCAATCGTCCGCAAGGAGCGGGTCGCTCCCGTTGTCCTTCATGACCCGGTTTCCTTCCGGGCGTCCAGCCACGACTGCAACAGGACGGCTGCCGCGATCTTGTCCACCACGTTGCGCCGGTCCTCCGCACGCATGTTGGCTTCCTTCAGGGCGCGTTCAGCCGTGACGGTGGTCAGACGTTCGTCGTGGAGGTAGGCGGGCACCCCAGCCACCGTACTGATCTGTTCTGCTTCGGCGACGGCAGCTTTCGCTGCGCTCCCCCGTGAACCGTCCATGTTCAGAGGCAGTCCCACGACGATGGCCTCGGCCTCCTCGTCACGCACGATGCGTGCGATTGCGTCATGGTCCACCCGCTTCGACTTGGCGCGAAGAACCACCGTCAACGGCGAGGCGACCGATCCCGTGAAGTCACTGACGGCGACACCGATCCTCTTGGAACCCAGATCGACCCCGATGACGCGCACGTGCTCACGGTAGTTCCCGTGTGCAGCGCTCAGGCGGAAACGGCGGAACGGGCCTTTTCACCGGCGATGCGGAGGGCTTCGTCGATTCCCTGCGGATTCTTGCCGCCCGCTGTCGCGACGTCACCCTTGCCGCCACCACCGCCACCGACAGCCTTCGCTGCTTCCTTGATCAGCTCGCCGGCGCCGACCTTCACACCGGTCGCAACCGCCGACACGAGCGACACGCCACCGGTGTCCGTGACACCGCAGAGCACGACGGCCGACACCCCGTTCTGCTGGCGCACGGCGACGGCAAGGTCGCGCAGGTCGTTCGCCGACACTCCGTCGATTCGTTCCACGACGACCCCGGCCTTCGCGTTCGCCGCGAGCTCCACCGCACGACCGCTGGCGAGCCGGGCACGCAGGGTCTTCACCTCGTCCTGGGCCTGCCTCAGTTCCTCGAGCTTCCGTTCGATGCCCGCGACGACGTCATCAGGCTTCGCGCCGACGAGCGTGGCGACACTCCCGAGCAGGGCGTCGTTCGTCTGCATCACCGACACGGTGTTCTCCCCCGTGACTGCCTCGATGCGGCGGAGGTTCGACCCGATGGATCCCTCTGAAACGATCTTGATGGTTCCGATGTCACCGGTGGCCGACACGTGCGTGCCGCCGCACAGCTCCACGGAACTTCCCGCACGCAGCACCCGCACGACATCGCCGTACTTGTCCCCGAAGAACGCGATGGCGCCCGCCGCGAGCGCCTCGTCCTTTGACGTCTCGAACGCATCCACTCCCACGTTGGCGAGAACCTCCCGGTTCGCCAGTTCCTCGATGCGACGGATCTCCTCGGCGGAGACGGCGGCGTAATGGCTGAAGTCGAAACGAAGACGGTCGGGAGAAACCATCGAACCGGCTTGCTTGACGTGCTCGCCGAGAACGGTGCGCAGGGCCCAGTGAAGAACGTGGGTCCCCGTGTGGTTGCGGCGCGTCGCGTTGCGCTTCGCGACGTCGATGGACGCGGTGACAGATGCACCTTCCTCCACCTCCCCACGCACGGGTCGACAGACATGACGACGCAGCCCGGGCAGCGCGTACGTCGTGTCGATGACGTCCACTTCGAAATCAACCGAGGAGATGCGGCCGTGGTCCCCCACCTGACCGCCGCTCTCTGCATAGAAGGGCGTGTGGTCGAGGAAGATCTCGATGCTGCCGTCGTCCCCCGGGACCACGGCAAGCACGGTGGACTGGGCCGTGTCGTGGGTGTAACCGACGAAATCGGTGGTGCCGTGCTTTTCCATGATCGCGCGGTACGTCTCGACGCGGTCCTCATCCGAACGGCCGGCCTTGCGGGCCTCCTTCGCACGGCGACGCTGTTCCTGCATCTCTGACTCGAAACCGGCGATGTCCACGTCGACCCCGCGTTCACCCGCGATCTCCTGGGTCAGCTCGAGCGGGAATCCGTAGGTGTCGTGGAGGAGGAACGCAGACGAGCCCGAGAGCGTGGCCGGATTCTTCTGCATGTCGTCCTCGAGGATGGAGAGCCCGGTTTTCAGCGTGTGCCGGAACCGTTCCTCCTCCTTGGAGAGCACGCCCAGGATGAAGTCCTTGTTGCCATGGAGGTCGGGGTAGGCGTTGCCCATGACGTTGATCGCTGTTTCCGACAGCGACGGCATGACCAGTTTCTCGGTGCCGAGCAGGAACGCGTGGCGGATGGCGCGACGGATGATGCGGCGCAGCACGTATCCCCTGCCCTCGTTCGACGGGAACACACCGTCGTTGATGAGCATTGTCGAGGACCGGGCGTGCTCGGCAAGCACCCGGAGGCTGAAACTGTCGCGGTCCCCGTAATCGCCGGCCCGGTACGACGCGCCCGTGAGCGACGCGGCCTTGTCCACCATGGGGAACAGGACGTCGGTCTCCCACACCGAGTCGACGCCCTGGCGCAGAGCCAGGATTCGCTCGAGACCGGCCCCGGTGTCGATGCTCGGTCGCGGCAAAGGGGTGCGCGTGCGGTCCGGTGCCTGGTTGTACTGCATGAAGACCAGGTTCCAGAACTCCATGAAGCGGTCTCCGTGCGGATCGTTCAGCGGCCCTCCGTCGGGGCCGAACGCAGCCCCGCGGTCGAAGTGGATCTCGGAGCACGGCCCGCACGGACCCGTGTCACCCGCCTGCCAGAAGTTGTCCTTGTCGCCCAGGCGCTGGATGCGGTCCATGGGAACACCGATCTGCTCGTGCCAGATCGCCTCTGCATCGTCGTCGCTCTCGTGCACGGTGATCCACAGACGGTCACCGTCGAAACCGAACACCTCCGTGACGAGCTTCCACGACCACGGGATGGCGTCCTGCTTGAAGTAGTCACCGAACGAGAAGTTGCCGAGCATCTCGAAGAACACGAGATGGCGCTTCGTGCGGCCGACGTCATCGAGGTCGTTGTGCTTGCCCCCTGCACGGACGCACTTCTGGACGCTGACGGCGCGTGAGTACGGGGCGACCTCGTCACCCAGGAAGTAGGGCTTGAACGGCACCATCCCGGCCACCGTGAACAACAGGGTGGGATCATGCGGGATCAGGCTGGCGGACGGAACGACCGTGTGGCCCTCGGCGGCGAAGAACCCGCTGAAAGCCTGCCTCAGTTCGTCAGCAGTCTGGAGTTCCTTGCCCGTCGCCATGGAGGCTTCATGCTACCTGTGGCTGTTGTGCGGTCGGGATGCAATATGGCGACGCGTCGCGGTCCGGAGGGTCGGCGGCGGTGGAGCAACCACTTCCGTGCGGTCGGTCGGCCCGACAAGTCCGCTCAACCACGACAGGCCGACGAGTGCCCTTCGGTATGCGATGACGACCAGGTCCCCGAGGAGCGAGAGAACTGACGACGGCGTGATCGCCTCGCGCATCTCGGTGGCCCGGCGCTTCAGCCACGACATTCCGGTGATGCCCGCCACGGCCCCCGCGACGAACCAGAACAACCGCCTAAACATCGACGTCACCGTAGTACCTGAAGCCGTCGTGACCAACGGGACGGTATGACGTGGTGTCGGCACCGATCGGGGGAACCTCCCCGGTGCGGCCCTCGCGCACGTCGGTGATTGCCGCCCACACGGCAGACGTGACGGAACGACTCTTCGGGGCAAGCGACATGTGGACCACCGCATGTGCCAGATTGTGGATTGCCTCGGGGAAACCGACCATCTCCACGGCGGATGCCGCGGCGACGGCGAGTGGCAGTGCGTCGGGGTCGGCCATCCCGACGTCCTCGCTAGCGAAGATGACGATGCGTCGCGCGATGAAGCGCGGGTCCTCCCCGCCCTCCACCATGCGGGCGAACCAATGAAGAGCCGAGTCGACGTCACCGGCACGCATGCTCTTGATGAAGGGTGACGCGATGTCGTAGTGGGCGTCCCGGTTGAATCTCTGGACACTCGTGTCGAGTGCGGCAGCGGCTGCTGCGGGGTCGACGTGCCGGCCGTCGGCAATCGCACACGCAACCTCGAGGGCGGTCAGTGCCTGCCGTGCGTCGCCCGAACACCTCCTGGCGATGAGAGGAAGGACGTCGTCGGAGGCCGTCATGCCCTCGGCCTCCAGCCCGCGCTCCAGAAGCGCCACGAGCGACTCCTCGGAAACCGGGTGGAGCCTGAACACGGTTGACCTGCTGCGGAGCGCCGGGTTCACCGAGAACGAGGGGTTCTCCGTCGTCGCACCGATGATCGTGATGAGCCCGCTCTCGACCGCGTGGAGAAGGGCGTCCTGCTGCGTCGTCGAGAACCGATGGATCTCGTCAATGAAGACGAGCGTCGAC
>JBEDDY010000116.1:0-4328 GCA_041176025.1 Actinomycetota bacterium
TTCGGTTTCGGTGGCTCCCTCCTTGCGCTCTTCCTGCGCGTGGGTGGCGGCATCTTCACGAAGGCCGCCGACGTGGGCGCTGACCTCGTGGGCAAGGTCGAAGCGGGCATCCCCGAGGACGACCCGCGCAACCCCGCGACCATCGCCGACAACGTGGGCGACAACGTGGGCGACTGCGCAGGCATGGCCGCCGACCTGTTCGAGAGCTACGAGGTCACCCTCGTCGCCTCGATCATCCTCGGTGTGGCCGCGTTCAACTCCATCGGTCTCAACCCGGCCATGGGCCTGGTGTTCCCGCTGGCCGCACGTGCCATCGGCGTCATCGCGTCGATCGCCGGCGTGTTCGCCGTGAAGGCGAAGGAAGGCGAGACCAACGCGCTCAAGCCGATCAACAAGGGCTTCTTCGTTGCCGGTTCGTTGTCGCTCATCGGCACGCTCGCTCTTGCCCTCGGTTATGTCGGCAACGACAAGGGAACCCCCGGTGAGGGTGTCACCCTGATCAGTGGTGCCGGTTGGCGCGTGTTCGGCGCGGTTGCGGTGGGCCTCGTGCTCGCCCAGCTCGTCAGCCGCCTGACGGAGTACTACACCGCCACGCACTACAAGCCCGTGAAGGAAATCGCTGCCTCGGCAGAGACCGGCCCCGCAACGGCCATTCTCTCCGGCACCGCCTACGGTCTCGAGAGCTCCGTGTACGCAGTCGTCGCCATCGCGATCGCCATCGGCGTCGCGCTCGGCCTCGGCGGCGGCAACCTGACCTTCTCGCTCTACCTGGTCGCCCTGTGCGGCATGGGCATGCTCGCCACCACCGGTGTCATCGTGTCCGAGGACACCTTCGGCCCGGTCTCCGACAACGCGGCGGGCATCGCCGAGATGTCGGGCGAGTTCCACGGTGAGCCGGAGCGCATCATGGTGGCACTCGACGCGGTGGGCAACACCACGAAGGCCGTCACCAAGGGCTTCGCCATCGGTTCGGCGGTCATCGCGGCAGTCGCACTGTTCGCGTCCTTCATCGAGACCGCCGGCGCGGAACTGGGCATCGTCGCCAAGAACCTCGCCGACGGCGTGTTCAAGGAGGCAGAGCTGGCCATCAACGTCGCCGACCCGAAGATCTTCATCGGTCTCCTCATCGGTGGCGCGGTTCCGTTCCTGTTCTCCGCGCTCTCCATCCGCGCCGTCGGCCGCACCGCTGGCGTTGTCGTGCAGGAAGTGCGCAGCCAGTTCAAGGACGGCGGCATCATGGCCGGCACCAAGAAGCCTGACTACGGCCCGGTCATCGACATCTGCACCGCGGCATCGCTGCGCGAACTGACGACGCCGGCACTGCTCGCGGTGCTGACGCCCGTCATCGTCGGTTTTGGCATCGGTTGGCAGGCGCTCGGCGGCTTCCTCGCGGCAGTCATCCTCACCGGCCAGCTGATGGCGAACTACCTCAGCAACGCCGGTGGTTCGTGGGACAACTCGAAGAAGTACATCGAGGACGGCAACCACGGCGGCAAGGGTTCCGACCCGTACAAGGCCGCCGTCATCGCCGACACCGTGGGTGACCCGTTCAAGGACACTGCCGGCCCGGCGCTCAACCCGTTGATCAAGGTGATGAACCTGGTCTCGCTGTTGGTGCTCCCGGCGATCATCTCGAACCAGGACAAGGACGGTCTCCGTCTCGCCATCGCGGCAGCCGCCACGCTGGTCCTGGCCGGTTCGGTCATCCGCACGTCGCGTCAGAGCGCGAACATCGGCTGATCACACGCACTGAAAAGGCCCGGGCGTTCGCGCCCGGGCCTTTTTGTTTGTCCCAGCTCGCCTCACGCCGCTGAAAGGTCATTGCCCCGACCCGTCAACCCGACGCCACTAGCGTTCCATGGATGCTCGCACTCATGAACGTGGAATCCCTCCTGTCGAACGGGGGGTTGCTGGTCCTCGGGCTCATCGTCTTCGCCGAGTCCGGGCTGCTGGTCGGCTTCTTCCTGCCCGGTGATTCCCTGTTGTTCATCGCAGGCTTCCTCGCCAGCGAGGCCGGCGGGAACGTGCTGCCCCCTCTCCCCCTCGTTCTCCTCGTGGCTGCGTCGATGGCGATCATCGGGGACCAGGTGGGCTACATCATCGGCCGTCGCGTCGGCCCGGCGCTGTTCGCCCGACCGAAGTCGCGCCTGTTCGACCCGGCCCACGTGGACAAGGCCCAGGCATTCTTCGACAAGCACGGGGCGAAGACGATCGTGCTCGCGCGGTTCGTCCCGATCGTGCGCACCTTCGCTCCGGTGCTGGCGGGCGTCGGACGAATGGACTACCACACCTTCGTGCGTTACAACATTCTCGGCGGGCTCGGTTGGGGCGTCGGCCTGCCGGTGCTCGGCTTCTTCCTCGGCCAGATTGATGCCGTGAAGCACAACATCGAGGCCGCCATCCTGGGGATCGTGTTCCTCTCGGTGCTGCCGGTCATCATCGAGTTTGTGAAGCACCGTCGCAACCGCGCACACTAGGGACATGCGTTATCTCAGCCTCGACTGGATCGATGCCATGTCGGCATCCGTGGCGGGCAACACCGCCCTGCAGTCACTCGCCGCGGACCTCACGTTCGGAGTGACGCAGGTCGTCACCGGCGGCCCCGAGGGCAACGTCCTCTACCACCTCCAGTTGAGCGACGGAACTGCCTCGTTCGGCGCGGGCCCGGCACCTGCCGAGGACATCCGGATGGAGCAGTCGTGGGACACCGCCGTGGGGGTCGCCACGCACCGCATTGCCGCACAGGAGGTGTTCGTGCAGGGTCTCGTCACGATTTCCGGCGACATCCAGAAGCTGATGGGCGCCGACCCGGTCTTTGCGGCGCTGAACGACGCGTTCGCTGCCGTGCGCGACACGACGACCTACGAGTGAGTCAGCCCTTGCGAAAGTAGGGATTTGCGGGGTCCAGCATCGCCTCGAGCGCAACGCTCTTCCCGGGGCCACCACGTGATGCCATGCGGATCGCCTCCAGCGTCGCCAGTCGGTTGTTCTCGAACACCGCTTCCTCGCCCGCCGCGAGCGGGTTGACCCACATCGCGGCGATCATCACGTACGACTTCACGTCCCGCGGCAGGAGCCTCTCGCTGGTGGCGGCACCGACACCCGCGGCGAGGCCGGCCTGTGCGGCGCCCCATGTCAGGGTCCCGTGGGTCTCGCTCTCGATTGCCGCCTTGTTCACGAACAACGTGAACGGCTGCACGGGGACACCGGGCCGGGCCACGGCAACGAAGGGAACATGACCCGCACGCGGAGTGGCGAGGGCTGTGGTCCACGCGGCATAGACGGACGACGTGACGTGCCCGATGACGATGTTGACGTGGGCCGTATCCGGCCCGTCGCCGACGAAACCCTCACCGATGAACGGGCCCATCCCGGAGATCGTCATGCGGGCAGCCTGCCGTAACGGCCGAGCTTGAGTTCGTCATTCGAGTCCGTGCCGGGCTTCGTGTCGTAGGCGAGAAGTGCGACGTGGCGCGGCACCGCACCCTGCACGCGCGACACCCGGTGGTAGCTCCACCGGCCGTTGAACAGCATCAACGTGCCGGGCGTCATCGGCTCGATGCGGACGAGGTCGGGTCGGTCCCCGCGTCTCACTGCCTGCACGACATCCTCGTTGTCGTCCTGCGGTGAACGGATCAACGGCACGTTCTCGAATTCGCCGCCGGCAACCGATGGCTGGATGGCGATCGACACCACGAAATCCGTCTGGTCGAAGTGCCACCCGAGTTCGTGACCGTCACGCATGACGGCGAGGTTGAGGGCACCGAACGGATCCGCGTACCGGTACAGCCGGTCGACTCGCAGCACGCGGGCAACGAACTCCATCAGCGGGTCCCACTCGTACAGGGCCCGGATGACGCTCGTCTGCGGGAACTGGTCGTAGGCGACGACCTCGAGGTCCGCGTTGGATGTGGTGTGGTACGCGACCTTCGCGAGTTCGTCGCACTCGCGCACCAGCCCGGGCAGGACCCCGGGGTCGAGGAACCCCGGCAGCACGACAACATGCTCCCGCTCGAACGTGGCCGCGAGACCGTCGATGAGGACGTCGTCCTCCAGCGACCACCGGTCCGTGTTGACCAGTGACGCAGGGTTCATCAGATCAGGCCGAGCTTCTTCACCTCGTCGCGCTCCTCCACGAGCTCCGCGACGGACGCATCGATCTTGCCGCGGCTGTACGCGTCGATCTCGAGGCCCTGGACGATCGAGTACTCGCCGTTCCTGCACACGCACGGGAACGACGAGATGATGCCCTCGGGCACGCCGTAGCTGCCGTCCGACGGGATCGCCATGGACACCCAGTCACCCTCGGCGGTGCCGAGCGCCCAGGA
>JBEDDY010000117.1:0-3957 GCA_041176025.1 Actinomycetota bacterium
GGGGTCCCCGGGCGGTGTCAGCCGGTGGCGGTCAGAGACTGCTGACGGGGCGCGACACGCCCTCTTGCCAGCGCGCCATGGTCCACAACAAGTCGGACAGACGGTTCAGGTACGGAACCACATAACTGGGCGGCGGGGCCGCACCGAATGCCTGTCGCTCCGCGCGGCGCACCGTGGTGCGGGCGAAGTCGAGCCACGCGGAGACGGGATGTTCGCCGGGAACGACGAACTCGGTCGGCGGTTCGAACTTCGTGTCGAGATCGTCGATGATCGACTCGAGCCTGTCAACCATCTCGCTGGTGACGCTGCTGCGGCCGGGCGTCAGCTTGTGACGGTTGTCGGGGAGGGTCGCGAGTTCTGCCATCAGCACCCAGAGGTCGCGCATGATCGGCACCACGATGGAATCAACCTCGCTGCCGTGACCCGCGGCGACACGAACGAGTCCGATGACTGCCTGTGCCTCGTCGACGGCACCGTAGGCACGGGGCAGTTCGGAGTCCTTCGGCACGCGGCCTCCATAGAAGAGTCCGGTCGTGCCGTCGTCGCCTTCCCGGGTGTAGATCTTCTCGCGAGCCATGCGCCGTTCAGACTATTGCCACACTCCCCGAACACCGTGGAAAGCCCGAAAAAATGCCCGTCCCAAGTAGCGTTGTGGGGTCATGACACGCCAGCCGTACACAGAAGCAATCCGCGAACGGGTCATCGTCTTCGACGGTGCTTTCGGCACATTCGTACAAGGTCTCGACCTCGGTCCCGACGACTTCGGCGGCGCGTCACTCGAGGGCTGCAACGAGATGCTGACCCTCACAAGGCCGGACGTGATCGAGGCGATGCACCGCGCCTTCCTCGACGCCGGCGTGGACGCCATCGAGACAGCCAGCTTCGGCAGTTTCTCCACCGTCCTCACCGAGTACGACATCCCGGAGAAGGCCTATGAGCTGAACGTGGCCGCCGCCTCCATCGCGCGCCGGGTGGCGGATGAGTACGAGGCAAAGGACGGACGTCCCCGCTACGTCGCAGGCTCCATCGGACCGGGCACCAAGCTGCCGTCGCTCGGCCACATCACGTTCGCCGAACTGCGCGACTCCTACGAGGAGCAGGCGCGCGGGCTCATCGACGGCGGGTGTGACCTCTTCCTCATCGAGACGTGCATGGACCTGCTGCAGATCAAGGCAGCCATGCAGGCGTGCCGCCGCGCGATGGAGACGACGGGCCGTCACATCGCCATCCAGGTGCAGGTCACCATGGAGACGACCGGCCGCATGCTGGTGGGCACCGAGATCGGCGCGGCGTACGCGGCCCTCGTCGCGATGAAGCCCGACGCCATCGGCATCAACTGCGCAACGGGCCCGGCCGAGATGCAGGAACACCTGCGCTACCTCAGCGAGCACTCCGAGATCCCCGTCAGTGTCCTGCCGAACGCGGGCCTGCCGAGCGTCGTCGACGGGAAGACCCACTACGACCTCACCCCGCAGCAGCTCGCCGAGTTCCACCGCCACCACGTGGCCGACCTCGGCATCGGCATCGTCGGTGGATGCTGCGGCACCACACCGGAGCACCTGCGCGCGGTCGTCGAGGCCGTCCGCGGCGTCACGCCGAAGAAGCGCATCCCGGTTTCCGAACCGAGCGTCACCTCCCTCTACTCCCCCGTCACCATCGAGCAGGAGAACTCCTTCCTCATCATCGGCGAGCGCACGAACGCGATGGGGTCGAAGGCGTTCCGCGAGGCGATGCTGCGCGCCGACTGGGACACCTGCCTGAAGATGGCCACCGACCAGATCCGCGAGGGTTCGCACGTGCTCGACGTGTGCGTCGACTACGTGGGCCGCGACGGCACGCTCGACATGAACGAGATCGCGTCCCGGTTCGCCTCGAAGGCGAGCGTGCCGCTCGTTCTCGACTCCACCGAGACGCAGGTGATGGAGGCAGGCCTGCAGTTCGCCGGCGGCCGCTGCATCCTGAACTCCGCGAACCTCGAGGACGGCGAGGGACCGGGAACGCGCCTCGACCGCGTGTTCCGCCTTGCGCGTGACTACGGCGCAGCAGTCATCTGTCTCCTCATCGACGAGCGCGGCCAGGCCCGCGACGTGGAGTGGAAGATGGAGGTCGCCCATCGTCTCGCGAAGATCGCGGTCGAGCAGTACGGCCTGTCCACCAGCGACCTGATCTTCGACCCGCTCACCTTCACCCTCGGCACCGGCGCCATCGACATGCGCCGTGACGGCCTCTACACACTCGAGGCCATCGAGCGAATCAAGAAGGAGATCCCCGGCGCGTACACGACCATGGGTCTGTCGAACATCTCGTTCGGTCTCAGCCCGGCCACCCGTCAGGTGCTGAACAGCGTGATGCTCGAGGAGGCACGCAAGCGCGGCCTCGATTCCGCCATCGTGCACTTCTCGAAGATCCTGCCGGCCACGAAGATCCCCGACGACCAGCGCAAGGTCTGTCTCGACGTCATCCACGACAACTTCACCGAGGACTACGACCCGTTGAAGACCCTGATGGCCATGTTCGAGGGCGTCACCTCGGTGACCGCCGAGAAGGAGGACCGCAGCGACTGGACGATCGAGCAGATCCTGCGGCGCCGCATCATCGACGGCGAGCGCGAGGGTCTGACCGCCGACCTCGACCGCGCGATGGCTGAGGGCAATGCCCCGCTCGACATCATCAACAACATCCTCCTCGACGGCATGCGCGAGGTGGGAGAACTCTTCGGCAGCGGCCAGATGCAGCTGCCTTTCGTGCTGCAGAGCGCCGAGACCATGAAGATGGCCGTCGCGCACCTGGAGCCGCACATGGACAAGGCCGGCAGTGCCACGTCGAAGGGCAAGTTGGTGCTCGCCACCGTGAAGGGCGACGTGCACGACATCGGCAAGAACCTGGTCGACATCATCTGCACGAACAACGGCTACGAGGTGCACAACATCGGCATCAAGATCGGCATCCAGGAGATGCTCGACAAGGTGCGCGAGGTGGGTGCGGACGCCCTCGGCATGTCCGGCCTGCTCGTGAAGAGCACCATCATCATGCGTGAGAACCTCGAGGAGATGAACGCGAACGGCATGAGCGATGTCCCCGTTCTCCTCGGTGGTGCGGCGCTGACGCGCACCTACGTGGAGCAGGACCTGCGCAAGGTCTACGACGGCCGTGTGTTCTACGGACGCGACGCGTTCGAGGGCCTCTCCACGCTCGACAAGCTGATGGAGATCAAGCGCACCGGCGTCGACGACCCCGACTTCGGCCGCAAGCTGGGCGAGCGCATCATCCCGAAGCGCGAAAAGGCCGATGTCGACCCCGCCGACCTGCCGCGCCGCTCCCTCGACGTGGAGGCCGACAATACGGTGTTCGCGCCTCCGTTCCTCGGCACGAAGGTGGTCAAGGGAATCGGTCTCGACGACATTGCCGGGTACATCAACGAGACCGCGCTCTTCCGCAACCAGTGGCAGTACCGCCCGGAGAACGGCGAGAGCGACGAGGACTTCAAGTCCCGAATCCGTCCGATCCTGCGCGAGCAGCTCGCATCGGCGAAGGCATCCGGAGTTCTCGTCCCGCAGGTCGTGTACGGGTACTTCGCGGTAAACGGTGACGGCAACGACCTCGTCGTGTGGACCGATGCCTCCCGCACGGCAGAGCTCACCCGCTTCAGTTACCCGCGCCAGACCGAGGCACCGCACCTGTGCATCGCCGACTTCTTCCGGCCGGTCGAATCCGGCGAGACCGACTACGCGGCGTTCCACATCGTCACCATGGGCTCGCCCGTCAGCGAGAAGGCGGCCGAGCTGTTCGCCGCCAACAAGTACGACGACTACATGAAGCTGCACGGCATCGGCGTCGAGATGGCAGAGGCACTCGCCGAGTACTGGCACCACCGCATCCGCAGCGAGTGGGGCTTCGTCGACGAGGACGGCCCGACCGTTGCCGGCCTGTTCCGCCAGCAGTACCGCGGCGGCCGTT
>JBEDDY010000118.1:0-4485 GCA_041176025.1 Actinomycetota bacterium
TCAACGAGTTGCCCGAACTGCCGTTGCCGGTCGCCTTTAGCACCCCGTTGATGTAGAGCTTGATCTGCCCCGTCGACTTCTCGCGTGTCGCCGCGACGTTGACCCAGTTGTTCGTGTTCACCGAATCGGTCGTGGCAAACGTCGCGTCGCTCGTTCCCGCACCGAACGCGAGCTTGCCGGAACTGTTGACCCCGAGACCCCAGTCGTTCGCGCCGCCACCGCACTCGGACGCCATGATGTACATCGTGGTGTAGTGCGCGGAGCCGTACCCCACCTGGCTGGTCTTGATCCAGGTCTGGAGGGTGAAGTTGTCCGTGAGGAACGTCCCGTTCACCGAGATCTTGTTGGCGGTGCTCGCGGTGTTCCCGACGTAGGTCCTCGTGAACTGGAAGGACTTGGGACCGGAGGAGTCAAACGACGGGAGCGGGCTGCCCGCGAGGGTGCCGTTGCGTCCCGCAGTGCTCAGGTCGGTGACCGTCGTGCCGCTTCCCGGGTAGGAGGCATTCAGGTTCGGGTCGAGGTTCAGCACCAGGTTCGTTGCGACGACCCCCGACGTGATCGCAGAGGCAACCGGCACGAACGGGACGACCGACATGGTCGCCCCGACCAGGACGGCCGACGTGGCCGCCCGCTGTGTCCAACCGACCATGCGCATGTCCCCACGATACATCCAACAGGCCGTGACTGTTTGTTAACAATTCGTGACAGGCGCCTGCGCCCCGCCCCGGGGTGCCCTGGCCCCTAACCCTTGCCGGGGAACCGGTACTCGATGTCGGCGAACGAGTCGGCTGCGAAGAAATACAGCAACCTCAGGGGTTCGCTGCCGGTGTTCACCGACATGTGCTCTGCGTTGCCGGGGATGAAGACGGCATCTCCGGCGGCAACGGCGGTCGATTCCCCTTCGATGACAACCTCACCGGCGCCCGAGAGGAAGAAGTACACCTCTGCCTGTTCGTGGGTGTGACCGCGTGGTGGCCGCGGTGCACCCACCGGCACCTCGGCGATCCCCACTGTCAGACCACAGGTGTCGGTGCGGTCGGAGCTGAACAGCGTCCACCAGTCGACATGACCCGTGACGTCATCGCGCCACGACTCCGTCTCGCAGTCCGAGACACGACGGAACACCGCCTTGTTCTTCATGGCCGTGACACTAGTTCGTCGGTCCCGAATGCAGAACGGGCCGCCGCGCACCCGGAGGTGCACGACGGCCCGCTGGCAATCAGTGTCAGAGTGCGCTGACGTCGACCCCGGCCGGGACCAGCACCTTGTCGATCACGTGGATGACGCCGTTCGATGCCGGGACGTCGGTTGCCGTGACGGTTGCGTCGTTCACCTTCACGCCCATGTCGGTCGTGATGGCGATCGTGGAGCCCTCGACGGTTGCTGCGTCACCCGCGGCAACGTCAGCGGCCATCACCTTGGCGCCGAGCACGTGGTAGGTGAGGATCTTCACGAGGACGTCCTTGTTCTCCGCGAGCAGCAGCTTCTCGAGCAGGCCCTCCGGGAGAGCCTCGAACGCGGCGTTCGTCGGGGCGAAGACCGTGAACGGTCCCTCACCCGACAGGGTCTCACCGAGACCGGCAGCGGTCACTGCCGCAACCAGGGTGCTGAAGTCCTCGTTTGCCGATGCGACCTCGACGATGGTGCCGGGCTCTGCCGCCGCCATGGTCGTGTCGACCACCACGGTGGTGTCAGAGGTGGAATCGTCGGCGCCGCAGGCGGCAAAGACGAGTGTGGACGCCGCAATTGCGGCAATGATTCGTGTTCTCACGGGGGGTTCTCCTTGGGGGGGGATTCGCCATGCCGGACGGCACGACACAGGAACAAACCGCCGCCGAGAACGGGGTATTCCGAAAAGAAGGTGAACTCTGCACGGAGTGACAGATGTTCCACGGGACACGGATGACCCGCGGCTCGGCGGGGCCTAACCGCGGCCCACCATGCCCCCGCCCACGCTGATTGCCGTCACGTGGTTGATGATCGTCGGCATGAGGAACATGCGCAGGCGTGTCAGCGCCTCGTCGGCCTTCGCCTCACCCGCACGCTGGAGGACATCGAGATCCGAGATGGTGTCCTGCAGTGCGTAACCCAGCTTCTGGTGGGCGGCACGCACGGGCCCCTGGTCAAGGGGCACCGGGACGTCCGTCAACGAACCGAGCGACGAGGCACGGGCGCGGATGCGGTCAGCCTCCTCCCCGTTCACGCCGTGCAGCAGTGCGGCGACGTCACGGAGTGTCTGTGTCATCTGGTTGTGCTCCTCGGCGATCGTCCTGTCGAACACCGGCAGCACCTGGCGGATCTCCTGCAGCAACGACTGCATCATCGCCGCGGTTGCGACGGCCTTCGGATTGTTCAGGAACGGCATGATCTCGTTGTTCAACGCGATGATGAACCCCTCGAGAAGGTCGTCGACTGTGGGGACCGTGTTCATGCTGTTGCTCCTGGGTACTGCATCAACTGCGCCATGGCGGGCAGTGCGGGCATGCTCGACTGGGTGAGATAGAGCGGAAGAAGAAGCAGGTGCTCCTTCCGCATGCGACGTGCGACCGACTGATGCACCGGCACGGCGATGTTCGCGGTGCCGAACAGGGTGAAGTAGCCGATCTCCTCCGGCGTGATGTCGAGACCGGTCAGCTTGTTGTAGTACGCGAGGAAGCCACCCTCTTTCTTCGGGTAGCTCATGACGGAGGTGTTGCTGAGGATGTCCATCAGCACCATCCAACCGAGATCCTCGCGCGGGTCACCGATGCGGCTGTTCTCCCAGTCGATGAGCGCGGTCACCTTCCCGTCGGCGTACAGGAAATTGGCCGGGTTGAAGTCGCCGTGGACGACCGACAGCTTCATCGGGCGCGGCTTCAGACGGCGCAGCGTGAGGAAGGAGTCGAGCAGGATCATCATCGTGGGGTCCCACGCGATGGTCGTGTACTCGCGCAGGTAGTACTCGAACGTCGTGTCCATGTACTCGTCCCAGGATCCGGCGCGCACGCCGACACCGCGGGGGTCCACGAGGGCACCGTTCGGGTCGACCTTCGCGATGTCCACCGAGTGCAGTTCCACGAGGACCTCGCACAGATGCCTGATCACGTCCTCGGTCTGGTCCTCGTCGGGGCCACCGTTGAAGAGGGCTGATGTCTGGCCGCTCCCCTTCGCGCGCTCGAGGATCATCGCCGGCTCGCCGAACGGCGCGGGATCAAGTTCGTACCCGTAACTGCGGCTCACGGGGACGTTCGTGAGCGTGCGGAGTGCCTCGATGAGGTCGTGTTCCACTGCACGGCTCGTGTTGAGAATGGCCTCTATGTCCGGCGGGTTCTTCCTGATGATCAGCGGAAGAGTCTCGTCCGTGCCGTTGCGAGTGACCCTGACATCACACTTGAACGTCTCCCGGGAGAACCCGCCCGGGATGGGCTGGAGCTCCTCCATCTCGATGTGCGTGATGCCGGGCTCCGCCTTCTTCATCAACGCAAAAATTGCTTGCTCCATCGACAACCCCCACAGTCGCAGTGGGCAGACGCTAGAACTGCACCGTGAACATGTCAAACGCGCAGCACCCGCTCAAGATCCGGGGGGCGCTCGGGTCTCCCTACTCGCTGAAGATGCGCGCGGTCATGCGGTACAGGCACATCCCGTTCAAGTGGGTGCCGCAGGGCTCGAAGTGGGACGACCTTCCGCCGTTCCCGTTGATCCCCGTCATCGCATTCCCGGATGAGTCGGGGAACCACGGCGACGCCCAGATGGACTCGAGCCCCCTCATCATGCGGCTCGAGTCGATGTTCGACGGACGCAGCCTCGTTCCCGTGGACCCGGTCGTCGCCTTCATCGATTACCTCATCGAGGACTTCGCTGACGAATGGGTGACGAAGGCGATGTACCACTACCGCTGGTACTACGACGAGGCCATCGACAAGGCGAAGCACCTGCTTCCGCTCGACAGCGACCAGCAGACGCCGACACACCGGTGGGAGAAGGCACAGCGTTTCATCTCCGAACGGCAGATCGGCCGGCGTGCACTCGTGGGTTCGACCGAACAGAACAAGGCACCCATCGAGGAGTCCTTCATCCGCATTCTCCACATGATGGAGAACCATCTCGAGAACATGCCGTTCCTTCTCGGCGAGCGACCGGGGCGCGGTGACTTCGGCATGTACGGCCAGATGACCCAGTTGCTGCGGTGGGACCCCGTGTCCGTTCGTCTCGGCATCGGGCACTCACCGCGCATGGTGAACTGGGTCGACCGCACCGACGACCTGTCGTGGTGGGACGTCGACGGCGACAGCGGCTGGGTCACGCGCGACACGATTCCCGAAACGACGCTCGCGCTCCTGCCGGAGATCGGACTCACGTACGCGCCGTTCCTGCTGGCGAACGACGCCGCGATTGCAGCCGGCGAGGAGACGTTCGGGTGCGTCATCGACGGACACCCGTACAGCCAGGGCACGTTCGTGTACCAGCGCAAGTGCCTGCAGTGGATCCGCGAGCAGTACTCGA
>JBEDDY010000119.1:0-6942 GCA_041176025.1 Actinomycetota bacterium
GACCGTTTCGACGAACTCGTCCTCGTCGAGTCGAACCAGCAGGCGTGCCGTGACGCAATCGCGAACCTCGAGGACTGCGCTGCAGTCATCGAACAGGTGGAGATGGAGCGGTGGGAGTCCTGCTACGCCGATGTCGTCATCGCGGATCCCGCCCGGCAGGGTCTCGGCAAGAACGGTGCATTGGCAGTCATCGAGACCGGTGCACCCGTGGTGATCCTGGTCAGCTGCGACCCGGTGGCCGGCGCACGCGATGCGAAGTACCTGGTGGACGCCGGGTACGAACTGCACGACGTGGAGGTGCTCGACATCTTCCCCGAGACCCATCACGTGGAAGTCATCAGCCTGTTCACGGGCGAGTTCGACGACGACGACCTGCCGTAGCGATGACGGGACAGCCACACTCTCCTGTAAATCTTATGAATAACCGTTAACGGGCAAGTCTGCGCCTCCGGATGCCTAGCATCGGTATTAATGAACCTTTCTCGCCGCCCACGCTTCACCGTGGCTGTTGCACTCATCGTCGGTACATCGGTACTCGGTGCAGTGTCAACGGCCGTTCAGGCCGCCGCCAATGACCCCGGGGTTGACTTCAACCTGAGTGTCGCCGGAACCCTGGTACGCGACGGTTCGACCGTCAATGAGAACACAACCGTCAAGGTCGGTGCCAGCAGCCTGCTGAAGGAGGGCACCGGAAACCGCGAGTTGCAGGTGCACCTCGACCCCGGCTTCGTGTACCAGTCCGGTGGCGTCACCGCGCCGGAGGGGTGGACGGTCCAGTACTCCACCGACAACGGCATCTCGTGGGGGAACACAGAGCCCTCGCCGGCGTCGAACGTGACCGACGTGCGCGCCACAAAGTCTGCGCTTGCCGCCGGGCCGATCGTGAACGGAACACAGATCTTCTCATCGGAGACCGTCACCCAGATCCCGGCCAGCACGTTCAGTGCGTCCACTGGTGGCGATGGCTGGGACGTGTTCTTCTACGAGAACTACGTGCTCAACATCTTCCACCATCAGAGCAGCTATGTCGCCCTGAACTGCCTCCTGAGGACCACGGGCACCCTGTGTCCTGGGTTCAACCCGACCCAGACCTCCGGTGCGGCGTACTCCCGATTCAGCGGGTACATGGCGGGCAACAGATCGGGCGGTTGGGCACTCACCACCACGGGCAGGGTGTATGCGTTCACGGCAGAGGTGGCCACCAGCAAGCCCGGTGTTCTCTGCATCGACGTGACCACGGCACCGCCGACCAACTGCGGATTCGTCGCTCTCAGTACGGCCACCAATGTGAGCAGCTACAGCTATCTCTCGAATGCAGAGGGTGCAGGAGGTCGGCTGTTCGGTATGGAGTCCATAAACCAGAAGTTGCTGTGTTACGACCCCGTCACCAATGCTGCGTGCGTGGGTTCCCCCATTGCGCTGAGTGGAACCAGTGCGCCCACCAAGTACCACGTGTACCCACTCGGCGACAAGGTGTTCGCGAGCACGGACACCACTCTCTACTGCTTCAACACAGATGACCTGACGCCCTGCGCCGGTTCATGGCCCGTCACCTATTCGAGTCTCTCCTGGGCGTCGCAGACGATCTCGCCCGTGGCTCACATGAACTCTTCAGGCACCATCAACGGTGTGTGCATGTGGAACGGGTGTCTCGATCTCACCGGTGCGGCAAAGAGCGGTGCCGGTTGGACGAACCCACACAGTGTGACCGCATGGAGCGGATCAGCTGCCAACAACTCGTCATCGGGTCAGTACGGACGTTTCGAGGCAACCAGTGGTCGCGCGTTCCTCCACCGTGTCCTCCAGGGCTCGCAGGAAATCTTCTGTTTCGATTACTCCACCGATGCTGCGTGTGCAGGATTCGACACGACACCCAAGCCGACAGACACTTCCATGTACGCATTGAGGGTGGACCCGAACAACCCGGCGTGTGTTTGGTACAACACGGACCCGGGCAGGATCGGCCTGTTCGATACATTCACGGGAGAAGCGTCATGTGCCGGCAACCCGGTGATTACGCTGCAGCCGTCCTCGTTCGCACCGCGTTATGCCTGCTCGACCACGAGGGGCGTGGATGAATGGACCCTGGTGAAGCTGAAGACCGTCACGGGCACCGGCACTGCGTCAAATATCAAGATGACAGTGCGCGATCCGCTCGGCGACCCGGTGGCTGGCTGGACCAACAAGCCGGTGACTATCGGGACCAGTTACGACATGACAGGTCTCGACGTCGGCACGTCGGGCTCGCGTCCCACGTTCAACTTCGCTTTTTCCGGCGTCACCGGCGGTTCGATCACATCGGCCACGGTGTCGCTCGACTACATGGGCAAGGGACCCGAGTTGTGCGTGAACACGGTGTTGTCCGCCGGCGGGTCAGCTTGTCCTGTCGTCAGCGGCACCACCACGAAGTTCATCGACAGTGTCGGCTCTTCCGCCACGTACACGAAGTCGAGGTCTCTGACCATCGGCACCAACTCCGTCACGTGTGCACAGAACATCAGGGCGATGGCGCCTCCCGGACCTCCGCGCAACCCCGGTGGCACACCGCAGACCTCGACCACTGCCAAGGTCTCGTTCGACGTCCCGTCTGACGACGGCGGTTCCCCCATCCGCGAGTACAAGTACTCGACGGACAACGGCACCACGTGGCTGACCGTCACCCCGACGACCCGTGCCGACGGAAAGCTCGAGTTCACCCTGGGTTCGCTGTCGTCCGGCAACTCGTACACCGTGAAACTGCTGGCGGTCAACGCAATGGGCCGCAGCACGACAGCCACGGCCACCGTCGACATGCCGGCGGCATCCAGCACCCCGGTCGTCGCGGCAGCCTCTACGACAACGGTTGCGGCTGCTCCGGCGACCACCGTTGCATTGGCTCTTGCTGCGGTGTCGGTCACCCCGACACCCACCGTGAAGGCCATCCCGCAGTCGGGCATGCGCAACGGCATCACGTTCGTGGTGTTCGGTGCGGCCCTGGTGGCAGCGGGTGCAGCAGCGTCGACCATCAGCCGCCGCAGGCGGGGAGCAGTCGGTCGCGGGTGATTCCGCGACCGATCCGGCTCGGTCCAGAACAACAGAAAACGGCGGTGCAACCGCACCGCCGTTTTTGTTTGTGCGCCCTCTGGGGATCGAACCCAGGACCTGCGGATTAAGAGTCCGTTGCTCTACCGGCTGAGCTAAAGGCGCGTTTTGGTTGAGTTCCCATCATAGGTGAGCGGCCCATGAATACGGAAAACGGTTCGATGTGTCGCCGGCACCGATTGCTCGTTGCCGGCGCACAACTGGGGTGAGTAAGGGGACTTGAACCCCCGGCCTCCAGGGCCACAACCTGGCGCTCTAACCGGGCTGAGCTATACCCACCATGTGGAACACCAAGTCTGCCACGACAAGGGAACCGTCCCAACACAGGCACGGCTTTGTTGCGGCTCTTCCCGCCCCAACCGGCGGTGGGTAGAGTATGTGCAACGAAACATTCGGGGTGAGACCAATGGCAACGCACTCAACGTTGCGCAACAGCCTGGCCGAGAAGGCCACACAGATCACGCGGCGCGAGCTGCAGGCGTACTCGGAGAGGACCAAGGGGTCCCAGTCGGCAACTGCCCGTGCGCGCACGGTCATGCCGATGGGCGTCCCGTCCAGCTTCCAGTACTACGACCCGCACCCCATCGTGGTTCGCCGGGCACAGGCCGCATGGATGGAGGATGTCGACGGCAACCGGTACGTGGATTATGACATGGGGTTCGGTGCCCTCTTCGCGGGCCATGTGAACCCGTTCGTGCGGGCCGCCATCCAGCGCCAGCTCGACGACGGCACCCTGTATGTCACCCCGTGCGAGACCAACACGGACGTCGCCGAGTCGCTGAGGGCCCGTTACAACCTGCCGATGTGGCGGTTCACGAACTCGGGCACCGAGGCCACCATGGACGCCATCCGCGTTGCGCGCGGCTTCACCGGGCGACAGAAGATCGTCAAGGTGGAGGGCGGATACCACGGCCACCACGACGAGGTCATGATCTCGATGAAGCCGTCGCTGGAACTCGCCGGACCGGCTGACAGCCCGGTGGGCGTTCCTGCGACGGCGGGAATCACCGACGCGGTTCTCGCGGACACCATCGTCATTCCGTACAACGACCCCGACGCTCTCGAGCGTGCACTTGCGGGCAATGACGTGGCCGTGTTCATCGTCGAGCCGGTCATGGAGAACATCGGCATCTGCATGCCGCTGCCCGGTTACCTGCAGAAGGTGCGCGAGATCACGAAGCGCCACGGCACGTTGCTCATCTTCGACGAGGTGAAGACGGGCATCACCGCGGGCTGGTCTGGCGCCACCGGCATTGTCGGCGTGCAGCCGGACATGGTGTGTCTCGCGAAGAGCATCGGTGGCGGACTGCCCATCGGCGCGTTCGGCGGCACTCACGAGTGCATGGACGAGATCACGCAGGGTCGTGTCCTCCATCTCGGCACCTACAACGGCAACCCGCTCGTCATGGCGGCGGCCAAGGCGGTGCTCGACGAGGTCTGCACGCCCGAAGTCACCGCGGCAACCGTCGCCCGCAACACGACACTCGTCGAGGCATGCGGTTCGATCATCCGTGATGCGGGTCTCCCGGCGCACACGGTGCAGCTGGGCGCAAAAGGCTGTGTCACGTGGACCGTCGAGCCCGTGCGCAACTACCGCGACTACAAGACCGCCGATGCTGATCTTGCGTTCGCGCAGTGGATCCACGGCATCAACCGCGGCATCCTCCTTCCGCCCGGCCTTGACGAGCAGTGGCTAGTCTCGGTGATGCACACGGAAGAGGAGGCTCTTCGATACGCGAACGTGTTCGAGGAATTTGTTGATGAACTCACTGCTTAGACACGAACGACCCGCACTGCCGAGGATGATCCTGCGCGGTCTGTTCCGCAGGTGCGCATGGTGCGGCGGCAGGGGCGCGTTCTTCACCAGCTGGTACGGCAAGGGCGACCGCTGCAACACGTGCGGGCTGAACTGGCAGCGCAACCTCGAGGGTTTCGAACTGGGTGCCGCCACCATGGGCGTGTTCATCACGTTCGGGTCCATCATCGTGTGGATGATCATCTCGGTTCTGGCCGGGGTGGCACTGGTGCCACTGCTGGTGGTGGCCGGGATCATCGCCGTGACCTTCCCGATTGCCTTCTACCCGAACACCTACACGGTCTGGTTCGGGGTGGACTTGTTCATCCGTCGACCCTCCGAGGAAGACCTGGTCGAGGCCGAGACGGCGTCCCGGGGCTGATTTCGGCCGGAAATTGAGCCTGCCGGTGGGCGGGGCGGGGGACCCACATGGGCCCCGTACGAGGATGCTTGACCGAACACCTGTTCGTAGTTACAGTCTTGTCGTTCGTACGCACACCCATTCCCTACAGTCCCGCGTTCTCCTCCAGCAGGGGAACCACAGGAAAGGCACAGACCAATGACAACACCCAGCCCGGAACGCGACAAGGCCCTCGATGCGGCCCTCGCCCAGATTGACAAGCAGTTCGGCAAAGGCTCCATCATGCGGATGGGCGAGAAGGGCACCATGGCCATCCAGGCCGTGCCGACCGGCGCCCTGCCCCTCGACCTGGCCCTCGGGGTCGGCGGTCTGCCCCGCGGCCGCGTGGTCGAGATCTACGGCCCGGAGTCGTCAGGCAAGTCCACCCTTGCCATGCACGTCGTGGCCGAGGCCCAGCGCAACGGCGGCATCTGTGCCTACGTCGACGCCGAGCACGCCATGGACCCGGTGTACGCGAAGGCCATCGGCGTCGACATCGACCAGCTCCTGATCTCCCAGCCCGACACCGGTGAGCAGGCGCTCGAGATCGCCGACATGCTCATCCGCTCAGGTGCGCTCGATGTCGTCGTCATCGACTCGGTGGCCGCACTCACGCCGCGCGCCGAAATCGAGGGCGACATGGGCGACAGCCACGTAGGTCTGCAGGCCCGTCTCATGAGCCAGGCACTGCGCAAGATCACGGCGAACCTGAACAAGTCGAACACCATCTGCATCTTCATCAACCAGCTGCGCGAGAAGATCGGCGTCATGTTCGGTTCGCCCGAGACCACCCCCGGTGGCCGTGCGCTGAAGTTCTACTCGTCGGTCCGTCTCGACATTCGTCGCATCGAGGCGATCAAGGACGGTGCAGAGGTCGTCGGTTCGCGCACCCGCGTGAAGGTCGTGAAGAACAAGGTGTCGCCGCCGTTCAAGCAGGCCGAGTTCGACATCATGTACGGCCAGGGCATCAGTCGCGAGGGTGCGTTGCTCGACCTCTCGGTCGAGATGAACATCGCGAAGAAGTCCGGTGCCTGGTTCACCTACGAGGGTGAGCAGCTGGGTCAGGGTCGCGAGAACGCGAAGAACTTCCTCCACGACCACCCGGAAATCATGATGGACATGGAGAACAAGGTCCGACAGGCCGCCGGTCTCTCCGGCGATGCCGAGGCCGAGTTCACCGCCGAGGACGAGGAACCCATCGAACTCGACTGACCCCGTCGTTGGTTGCTGCCACGACACCGCAGAGCCGGGCCTTCGGGCCCGGCTTTTGTGCGTTCATGGCCACAAACGGTCTCGGTAGCCTCTCTGGGGTGACCGACAGCCCGCAGAAGTACGTCGTGCGCACCTTCGGGTGCCAGATGAACGAACACGACTCCGAGCGCATCTCGGGGCTCCTGCAGAGTGACGGCATGGTTGCAGTCGAAGATGACACCGACGCAGACGTGGTCGTGCTGAACACGTGCTGCATTCGTGAGAACGCCGACAACAAGCTGTACGGGACACTCGGTCACCTGAAGACGTGGAAGGACGCCAAGGACGGCCGCCAGATCGTCGTGTCGGGATGCCTCAGCCAGAAGGACAAGGACGTCGTGCAGAAGCGCGCACCGTGGGTGGACGTCGTCATGGGGACCCACAACGTGCACCGCGCCGCCGAACTGGTGCGCGA
>JBEDDY010000120.1:0-5064 GCA_041176025.1 Actinomycetota bacterium
GTCTTGTCTACGCAGAGGACCGTCATCGAGCCGAGTGTCTCGATGGCCTCCGGTCTGCGGGCAAGAACCCTCTCACGCGACATGCGCCATGCACCGAGCGCCAGGAACACGGAGAGGATCACGGGGTATTCCTCGGGCAGGACCGACATCGCGGTCGCGATGCCGGCGAGCATCCCCTCGAGCACGCCCCCGCGCAGCAGTGCGTATGCACCGGCGACGAACACCGCAACCCCGCCCCCGATGACGGCGACGACACGCACGATCCGGTCGGTCTCGCGCTGCAACGGCGTGCGTGCTGTCTTGATCGTCCCGAGCGAACTGCCGATTCTTCCGAGAGAGGTGCGCGCGCCGGTTGCCGTGACCACCGCACGGCAGTGACCTTTCACGATCAGTGTTCCCGCGAAGACGTCGGGATGACCGTCCCCGCCGGGGGGCAACCCACCCTGGGCGGAGGTTCCCACGGTCACTTTCGACACGGCGACTGACTCTCCCGTGAGAGTCGATTCGTCCGCGAGGAGGTTCGCTGATTCCACGACCAGTGCATCCGCCGGAACCCTGTCGCCCTCGACGAGAACGATGAGGTCCCCCTGCACGACATCGGTGCCGGGCACCCGGACGGTCGTGCCGTCACGGACAACAGTCGCCCCGGGCGCGGACACCTTTTGCAGGGCACCGAGAGCGTTCGTCGTCTTTCGTTGCTGGTGGAGCGACAGACCGACGATCATCACCATCGTCGACATCAGGATTGACCCGTCGAGCGGCTCAGCCAACAGGAAGTTGACGATGCCCGCCGTGAGGACCAGAAGCAGCATCGGTTCCGAGACGATCACCCGCAGCTGGCGCAGGATGCCCGCACGGCCGTCGCCCGGGGTCTCGTTCGGCCCGTCGAGTGCAAGTCGGCGGGCGGCCTCCTCATTGGTGAGGCCTGCCGTGTCGATCCCGTCCTGCGGCATGCGCACACGGTACGGCGCGATGCTCAGTCGGTCGTCGTGATGGGGCGCAACGTGAGGGTAGGTTCGTCACTTTCGAGGCGCTGCAACCTGTACCTGCTCTCGAACAACGCGAGCAACTGGCCGTCCGAACGTTCCATGATTCGGATGCCGCCGATCTCGCGGAGTCGCGGGGCGCTCTCCCTGTCGGTGATGCGGATCGCATCGAAGCTCATGTGGGCGATCTCCGTGGGTGCGTTGAACTCTGACATCAGACGGTGGGCGAACACCTCGAACTGCAGCACGCCGACGGCGGCGAGGATCGGCTCGGTGATGAAACCCTCGGGGTCGCGCAGCACCTGCACGACACCTTCCTGGTCGAGTTGCTCGAGTCCCTTTCGGAACTGCTTCACCTTCCCTGAGTCACTCGGCCGCGCAACGGCGAACACCTCGGGGGAGAAGCGGGGGATGGCCCGGTAGTCGATGGACGCGCCTGCATGGATCGTGTCACCGATCAACAGTCCACCGGCGTTGATCAGGCCGATGATGTCGCCCGGGTAAGCGGTCTCGATCGTGTCGCGGTCGGCACCGAACGCCGTGGTTGCGTACTTGCTGCTGACGTCCTTGCCGGTGCGCGAGTTCTGCATGTCCATGTTGCGCTCGAACTTCCCCGAGCTCACGCGGGCGAAGGCGATGCGGTCGCGGTGGTTCGGGTCCATGTTCGCCTGGATCTTGAACACCTGGGCGGAGAAATCCCCGTCGAGATCCCTCACGGTGCCGTCCCTGCCGGCCCGCGCCACCGGTGCCGGTGCGAGGTCGGCGACCGCGTCGAGAAGCATGCGCACGCCGAAGTTCGTGATCGCAGAACCGACGAACACCGGGGTGCTCCGGCCGGCGAGGAACGATGGCATGTCGACGTTCGCGTCGATTGCATCGAGAAGGGAGCATCCCTCGAGCGCCTGGGTCCACGCAGCACCTTCGGTCTCTGCCGCCTGTGCCGGCGTCAGGAAATCCTCGCGTGCCTCGGAGGCGCCGCGCGCCGTGCGGGTGAACCGGACGTAGGAGCCGTCGCGACGGTCGATGACGCCGCGGAAGTCGCCGGGTATGCCGACGGGCCACGTGGCGGGCGTCGCACGGAGCTGGATCTGCTGTTCGACCTCATCGAGAAGCTCCAGGGGATCGCGGCCGGGCCTGTCGTACTTGTTGAAGAAGGTGAGCACCGGCAGGTTGTGCGAACGGCAGACGTCGAACAACTTCAGCGTCTGGGACTCGAGACCCTTGGCGGTATCGAGGACCATGATGACGGCGTCCACCGCCGTGAGCACCCGGTAGGTGTCCTCGGAGAAGTCGCGGTGGCCCGGGGTGTCGAGGAGGTTGAACTGCTTGTCGCCGTAGGGGAACTGGAGAACGGTCGAGGAGATGGAGATGCCGCGCTGGCGCTCGAGTTCCATCCAGTCCGACGTGGCCCCGCGGCCGCCCGAACGGGCCTTCACGGCGCCGGCTTCCTGCACGGCACCCGAATAGAGGAGGAACTTCTCGGTCAGGGTGGTCTTGCCCGCGTCGGGGTGGCTGATGATCGCGAATGTGCGCCGGCGCGAGGCCTCGGAGACGATTTCGGCGCTGTTCACCCGTCAAGCCTGCCAGCAACAAGGGAAAAATGTCGCAGATTGCACGGACGAACCAATAGCGTTTCGTGTTCTGTGAGCACTCTTCCCACCGCCGCCTTCTCCATTGCCCTCGACTGCCAGTTGGACAACGTTCCCGGCACGCTCGGTCGCCTCTGCGCCGCCATCGGTGACGCGGGCGGCAACATCGGTGCTCTCGACGGTTTCGACGTGCGCGGTCCCGTGCTGCGACGCAGCGTCGTCGTCCACTGCCGCGACGAGGCTCACCAGCAGAAAGTTGTCGGTGCGGTCCAGGCTCTCGACGGCGTCACGCTCATCGACTGGTGGGACCGAACGTTCCGCATGCACGAGGCCGGCAAGATCCAGGTTCTCTCCACCGCTCCGGTGAACGACCGTGACGACCTGTCCATGGCCTACACCCCGGGCGTGGCCCGCGTGTGCACCGCCATCGAGAACGACCCCGTCCTCTCCCACAAGTACACGATCCGCAAGAACACCGTCGCCATCGTCAGCAACGGCACCGCAGTGCTCGGTCTCGGCGACATCGGCCCGGAAGGCGCCATGCCGGTCATGGAGGGCAAGGCGCTCCTGTTCAAGGAGTTCGGCGGCGTGGACGGCTTCCCCATCTGCATCAATGCCGCCACGGCAGACGAGGTCGTCGACTTCGTGCAGCGCATCGCACCCACGTTCGGCGGCATCAACCTCGAGGACATCAAGGCCCCCGAGTGCTTCGAGATCGAGGAGCGACTGCGCGCCAGTCTCGACATCCCCGTCTTCCATGACGACCAGCACGGCACCGCCGTCGTCACGCTCGCGGCGCTCTGGAACTCGTTGAAGATCACCGGCAAGAAGATGGAGGACCTGACCGTCGTCATCGCCGGTGTCGGTGCCGCCGGTGTCGCCATCGGCAAGATCCTGCTGAACGCCGGCATCGGTGACGTCATCGGCTGCGACCGCGAGGGCGCGATCTACTCCGGCCGCGGCAACATGAACTCGGCCAAGGAATGGTTCGCCAACCACACGAACTCGGCGCGCAGGATGGGCACCATCGGTGACGTCATGAAGGGCGCGGACGTCTTCGTCGGCGTCAGCGGTCCGGACCTCATCACCGCCGCGGATGTCCGTTCGATGGCGAAGGACCCGATCGTGTTCGCGATGGCCAACCCGAACCCCGAGATCCGTCCGGAGCAGGCAGACGGCCTCGCCGCCGTCATGGCGACCGGCCGCAGCGACTACCCGAACCAGATCAACAACGTGCTCGCGTTCCCCGGGATCTTCCGCGGTGCACTCGATGCGAATGCCACGGACATCACCGAGGGCATGAAGCTGGCCGCGGCCATCGCGATCGCCGAGTCGGTCACCGACGCCGAGTTGAAGCCCGAGTTCGTGGTGCCCTCGGTGTTCGACCGTTCCGTGGTGGAGCGTGTCGCCCCGGCAGTTGCCGCCGCCGCCGTCAGGGACGGCGTCATCCGCAAGCTCTGATTCCCCGGTCCGGGCGGTTCGGTGCCGGCCTGACGGAGACTCAGTGAAGGGCCGTCAGCGCCCGCTCGATGGTCGCAAAATCGAAGTACTCGCGCCACGAGACGATCTTGCCGTTGACCACCTCGAACACTCCGGTGACCGGGAGTTCCGCCCAGCCCTTCTGGAGTTGGTGTCGGTCCAGTCGTTCCATGAACACCGTGTTCCCCGCCACCGCAACTGACTTCACGACCCATTCGTTCGAGATCGTCGGCGCAAAGAACGGCTCCAGCACTGCGCGGATGCCCGCGGGACCGCGCGTGGTGCTTGCGGGGCCCATCGGCATGTTGGTGTACTCGACATCATCCGACACGAACGTGAGTGCAGTGTCGTAATCGAGTGACTCCATTGCGGACATGAACGCACGCACGATGCTCTCGGGTTCGGTCGTCATTTTGTCTCCTTTTCGGTTGACGGAAAGAACTGGTCGGTGAGGAAGATCGCCGCGAGACCGAAGACGATCACGGCGAGGACGACGTGCGCGGCGGGGCCCCGGTGACCGTAGAACTGCGGTGCGAATCCCGTGGCGATGCTGTCGAACAGAACGGCACCGGTGTTGGCCGCGTAGAGGAATGCAGTCGGGTCGGCGTGGAGCAACCGTGCCACGCGGCGCACGAGGAGCACGGTCGGTGGTGCCAGTAGAGCGGCAAGCACGAACATCAGCATGCGTTTCCCGTTGTCGAGGTAAAAGTCCTCCGGGAAGATCCGTAGCAGCACGGCTGCCGAGATTGCGAACACCGCACCGGTGACGGCTGCAGCGGTCCACTGAGTGGCATTCATCCGTCTCATGGGCGCCTCCTCTGTTGTAGTTGCGACTACAACAGAACCTAATTGAAGCCCTCGCTACAGTCAAGCAAGTGGGTCAACGTCATACCTTCGACGAAATGCTCGCGGCTGCCGTCGCCACGGCACTGGAGTCGGGATTCTCCGGGTTGACCTATGCGAAGGTGGCCGACCATCTCGGAACCAGCGACCGGATGGTGGTGTATTAC
>JBEDDY010000121.1:0-2623 GCA_041176025.1 Actinomycetota bacterium
GCGTGGGACGCCTCGGTCGGCAACGGTGCGGGCAGAAGCAACGGTGCGACGAGACTCCACCTGCCCGCGCCCGTGGGTGGACCGATGCGCGTGAGTCTGCCCGGCCGCGGGCGCGCCGCACGCGAGGCGCCACGTGACGGAGCACGCGTGCCGCCGGACTTCCCGCCACCCGACAGCATCGCGCGCAGGGGTGCGAGCGTGTCGTTCGTGACCTCACCCGCCCACACCAGGTCCCACAACGCGGCGAGAACCTCGCCGTCGGTGGCCTGCGGGGCGGCTGCGCGCAGCTGCGAGAAGAACAAGGCACCCCGTTGCTGCAGTGCGGCACGCAGTGCAACGTGCACCTCACCCTGCGGTTGCTCCTGTGACTCGATGGCGGGCGCGAGCAGCGGCAACTGGTCGGCAAAGAACAACCGGATGCGGCCGTCGCTGGAACCGAGTGCCCCCGCACCGACCCACACCACCTCTCCGGCCGCGCACATTGCGTCGAGATCGCTCTGTCTGTACCCCCGGACACGCAGAGGCAGAACGTCGGACTCCAGTGACGACGCGACGATGGCCGCACCCTGCAGGACGTTGACCGCCCCGACCAGTGCGTCGGTACCGCGCTGCGGCGACGTGATGCCGTGCCACGCCGGCAGGAACCGCGCGAGCGCGACCTGCTCGACGGGCTCGACCTCCTTGCGCAGTGCCGCCAACGAGCGGCGCCGCAGCTGGCGGAGGACGTCGACATCGCACCATTCCCGCTCGTTGCCGTTCGGGCGGAACTCACCGCGCACGATGCGCTGATCCGATTCGAGTGCCGCAAGTGCGCCCGTGACACGCTCCACGGTGGTGGCGAGCCGTGCCGCCACCTGACGGGAGACGAACGGGCCGTGTGTTCGTGCGAAGCGGGCAACGAGGTGTTCCAGCGGCGCCGGGCGCGGGTCGGTGAATGCCGTGGGCAGGCCGAGCGGAAGGTTGCACCCGAGAGCGTCGCGGTAGAGTGCGGCGTCCTCGGCCGCCACCACGACCTCGGTGTCGCCGATGCGCGTGACGAACGCGCGGCGTTCGCGCACCAGCTGGTCGACCCACGACTGCACCATGTTGATGTCAGCCTCCGCCCGGATCGACAGTTCGTCGACCCCGAGTTCGCCCACCTTGCGGAGAATGTCATGCAGTTCGTCGACCGTGCGTGCGCGACGGCCGTCGCTGATGCACTGCAGTTCCAGTTCGAGGTCGGCGAGAACGTCCGCGTCGAGCAGTTCCCTCAGTTCCTCGGCCCCGAGCAATGAGTTCAGGAGGTCGCGGTCGAGCGACAGCGCCGCGGCACGCCGCTCCGCCAACGGTGCATCACCCTCGTACATGTACGACGCGATCCAGTTGAACATGAGACTCTGGGCGAACGGTGACGCCTTCTGCGTGTCCACGTGCACGAGTCGTATGCCGCGAGATCGCACCTGACCGAGCACCTCGCACAGCGACGGCACGTCGAACACGTCCTGCAGGCACTCGCGACTGGTCTCGAGGAGCATGGGGAACGTGGGGTACTTCGCCGCGACACCCAGCAGGTCGGCCGCGCGCTGGCGCTGCTGCCACAGCGGCGTGCGCTCCCCCGCCCTGCGGCGCGGCAGCAACAGGGCGCGCGCTGCGCACTCGCGGAACCGCGCCGCGAACATGGAGGTCTGCGGAAGTGCAGTCACCACGATGTCGTGCACGACCTCCGGGTCCATGACGAAGTCATTGGGGTCGATGTGGTCGGCGGCCTCCGGCAGGCGCAGCACGATGCCGTCGTCACCCCACATGGTCTCGATGTGCAGGTTGTGCTGTTCCAGGAAACGGCTCTGGATGGCCATGGCCCACGGTGCGTGCACCGGAGTGCCGAACGGCGAGTGGATGCACACGCGCCAGTCGCCGATCTCGTCGCGGAAGCGTTCCACCACGATGGTGCGGTCGTCGGGAACGACGCCGGTCGACTCCGCCTGTTCGTCGAGGTATGCAACCAGGTTTGACGCCGCGAGATCATCGAGCATGTGCTGCGACTGCAGGGCGGTGACGGCGTCGTCCTTCTTCATCGCGCGTGTCTCGCGCACGAACGCACCGAGCGCACGTCCGAGTTCCACCGGGCGACCCATCATGTCGCCGTGCCAGAACGGCATCTTCCCCGGCTGGCCCGGTGCCGGCGTGACGATGACGCGTTCGAACGTGATGTCCTCGATGCGCCACGTGCTGGCTCCCAGCAGGAACGTCTCGCCCGGGCGCGATTCGTACACCATCTCTTCGTCGAGTTCGCCGACGCGCGTGCCGTCGGGGAGGAACACGCCGAACAGGCCGCGGTCGGGAATCGTCCCGCCGTTCGTGACGGCAAGTCGTTGGGCGCCGTCGCGCGCGCGGATGGAGCCGGCGATGCGGTCCCACACGATGCGCGGGCGCAGCTCGCTGAACTCCTCGCTGGGGTAGCGACCCGACAGCAGGTCGAGGACGTTGTGCAGCATGTCGTCACCGATGTCGGCGAATGCCGACGTGCGCCGGATCATCGCGGCGAGATTCTCCACCGGCACGTCACCGGAGACGGCGGCATGGGCGACGATCTGCTGGGCGAGGACGTCGAGAGGGTTCCGCAGGTAGCGCGTCGACTCGATGC
>JBEDDY010000122.1:0-2570 GCA_041176025.1 Actinomycetota bacterium
ACATGATCGAGGCCGTCAGTCGTGACCTCACCCGTTCCAACCAGACGAGCGACGACCGACCGCGCACGATCCCCATCAGCACCGACTACATCGGCACCACCACGTTCAACCTGGTGGATGCTGATCTTCAGTTCATGATTGAGTCGGGCCGGAAGCACACGAAGGCGTTCCTCGACGCCCACAGAGCCGACTGACGCACGTCTCCGACAAGGGGAAAATTGGAACGCGTGGAAATTTTCCACTATTGTTCCAACCGTGACCACATTGTCTGCCGTAGCCAAACATGCCGGGGTCGGCATCGGCACGGTCTCGCGCGTCATCAATGACCAGCCGAACGTCAGCACCGAGATGCGTGCCCGCGTCATGGAATCGATCGCGGCGGTCGGGTACCAGATGCCCCGACGGCGCAAGCCCGATCCCTCCACGCGTGCGGCCTACATCGGTGTCCTCACGGTCTTCTTCGACGAACCCTCCGTCTACGAACGCTGCAAGGGGTTGATCGGGTACCTGCAGCCACTCGGCTACGAGGTCGTCATCTACAACGTGGTGGCACCGCAGCAGATCCGCGAACGGGTGGAGGCCATGGCGTCGCACCCGTTGGAGGGGGCCGTTGTCATCTCCGCGCAATTGGACGACGAAGAGACCCGCATCCTGCGCAATGCGCCTTTCCCCGTCGTCATGCTCGACACGTTCCGTGACGGCTTCCGCAGCGTCGGCATCGACGACAGGTTCGGCGGCGAGATAGCGGCGCGTCATCTCCTCGACATGGGCCACAGGCGGATCGGATTCGTCGGTGAGCCCGTCGATCAGTTCGGTTTCACCGCGTCGTCGCTGCGCGAGCAGGGATTCCGTGACGCGCACAAGAAGGCCGGCGTGAAGGTGGACGAACAGTTGATCCGCCACGGTGCCCACATCCGTTCCGCCGCGAAGCAACTCGCGATGGACCTGCTCTCCATGAAGAACCCGGTCACCGCGATCGTCGCAACGTCCGACGTGCAGGCAATCGGGGTCATGGAGGCAGCGTCGGATCTCGGTGTGAAGGTGCCGGAGCAGTTGTCGGTGATCGGGTACGACGACCTCGAGATCGCGTCGTTGCTCGGCATCACCACCGTGCGCCAGCAACTCGAGCTCTCCGGCCAGCGTGGTGCCGCGCACGTCATCGAGGCGATCAACGGCGACGGCTCCCACGGAGCACAGGAGAAGATCGATGTCGAAGTCATCGTCCGGAACACGACCAGACCCCCGAAGTGAGAGCAGCATGACGAAGCGAAAGTGGTGGCAGGACGCCGTCGTCTACCAGATCTACCCTCGCTCGTTCGCGGACGCGAACGGTGACGGGATCGGCGACCTGAAGGGCATCATCTCGAAACTGGACTATCTCGCGTCACTCAGCGTCGACGCAGTCTGGATGTCTCCGTGCTTCCCGTCGCCGCAGCGCGACCACGGGTACGACGTTGCCGATTACTTCGACATCAACCCGGACTACGGCGACCTTGCTGTCTTCGACGAACTCGTCTCGGAGGGCCGCAAGCGCGGCATCCGCGTGCTGCTCGATGTCGTGCCGAACCACTGCAGCAGCGACCACGAGTGGTTCCGTTCCGCACTGAGGGCCGGTCGCGGGAGCGCACAACGCGAGCGCTTCTACTTCCGTGACGGCCGGGGCGAGAACGGCGAACTCCCGCCGAACAACTGGATGTCGATCTTCGGCGGACCCGCGTGGACGCGCATCAACGAACCGGACGGGACGCCCGGCCAGTGGTACCTGCACATCTTCGACGAGAGCCAGCCCGACATGAACTGGGAGCATGACGACGTCAAGAAGCACTTCGATGACATGCTCACGTTCTGGTTCGACAGGGGAGTGGAAGGCTTCCGCGTCGATGCGGTGGCGGTCGTGGGCAAGACCGAGGGTCTTCCCGACGGACCCGAGCCGGAGGACGGTCTGCCCGCCGCCGAACTCGCGACCCGCAACGAACATTTCCAGCACAAGGAAGTCGCACACACCTACTGGCGCCGCTGGCGGCAGTTGATGGACCGTTACGAGGCCGCGAACCCAGGCCGCGAGATCTTCACCGTGAGCGAGGCGTACACACCGGGTCGTCCCGACCAGTTGCTGCGTTACGTCACGCCCGACCAGTTCCACCAGTCGTTCGTGTTCGACCTGATGCTGGCACCGTGGATCCCGTCGGTGGTGCGCCAGGTGGTGGAGGACAACTACCGCGTTCTGCACGACGCGGGCGCATCAATGGCGTGGACGCTGAACAACCACGACACTCAGCGTTCCGTCACCCGCTACGGCCGCGCGAACGCCGACGACATCGCGTCGTACACGGGCAACAACCTCGTATACAACGATGCACCTGTCGACATCGCGATGGGCACGCGCCGCGCGCACGCCATGATCGCGTTCACCGCCGCTCTTCCCGGCACGTTGTACGTGTACCAGGGTGAGGAGACGGGTCTTCCCGAGTGGCTCGACCTTCCCGACGACCGCCGTGAGGACCCCGTGTTCTTCCGCACGAACCGCACCGAGAAGGGTCGCGACGGGTGCCGCGTGCCGTTGCCGTGGA
>JBEDDY010000123.1:0-3108 GCA_041176025.1 Actinomycetota bacterium
CCGACGACGAGGTCGTCCTCGGCATGAGCCGCCTTGTCACCCGGAAGGGTTACGACACGGTGATCCGCGCGGTGGCGCAACTTGCGCCGCACCGCCCGAAACTGCGGCTCGTCATCGGCAGCACCGGACGTGACGAATCGCGCCTGCGGTCGATCGCGGCGGAGACGGATGCACCCGTCACGTTCCTCGGCCGCGTCGCCCACGATGACCTTCCGTTGCTGTACGGGTGTGCCGATGTCTTCTCGATGATGTGCCGCAACCGGTGGGCCGGTCTGGAGCAGGAGGGATTCGGCATCGTGTTCGTCGAGGCAGCCGCGTGCGGGACGCCCCAGATAGCCGGGGACAGCGGTGGCTCGGCCGAGGCCGTGGTGGACGGCGAGACCGGGTTCGTCATGGCGAACCCCACGGATGCCTCGGCACTGGCCGCCCGGATCGCACAGATTCTCGATGACGGACCGTTGCGCCGCCGCATGTCTGTTGCATCCCGGGCCCGTGCCGTGGATGAGTTCGACTATGACGTGCTGGCGGGGCGTTTGGGCGGCGTGCTCGGGGTCGGCCAGCATGGGTGACGTGCAGAGGAACCCCGACCCGCAGTCGGCCGGTCGCGTGCTGTTGCGGGCGAACGCCGCGTTGACGGCAGTCTTCATGGCGACATCGCTCATTGCCGCGGTGACGTTCCGGCAACCGTGGAAGTCGGTGTCGGTGGCCGTCGACCTCGCCTGTTTCGCGGTCGGCGTCTTCGCGTTCCTCTGGGGGTACTGGAACGCGGTCCAGCGCAGCAGGGAAGAGGACATCGGTGTGGCGGCTCTCTACTTCCTGATGGACGGCATCGCTCCACGGTCGGTCTCGGTGCGGATGAATGCGCTCCTCGGGACGCAGGTGGTGTGGGCCGTCGGGACCGCACTCTCGCGGGGATCCACGAACGGCAAGCCGGGCAGCACCCTCGCATTCGGTGTGCTCGTGCCCATGATGGGACTCGGGCTGAACGGCCTGTGGGGTGCCTTCCACGGAACATTTGCACCCCGTCAGACGGGCAAACGCGGAACGGTGTCGCAATCGGGTGACGGGAACGGGCAAGATTGAGACATGAGTGACCGCGCCGCACAGACGACGTTGATCAATGCCCCGCTGCAGAAGTGTCTCGACGTCGCCTCCGATTTCGAGCGCTACCCGGACTGGGCGAAGGACGTGAAGGAAGCGGTCGTTCGCGGTCGCGACGGCGACGGCCGGGTCGAGCTCGTCGAGTTCCGTGCCTCGGCACTGGGTCGCAGCACCCGTTACACGCTGAAGTACGACTACTCCGAGTACCCGAACCGTCTCTCGTGGCATCTCGTCGACGGCGACATCATGCGGTCGATCGACGGCGCCTACTCCTTCGTCGAGGTCGACGGGGGCACGCAGGTGTTCTACGAGATCGAGATCGAGCTGGTCATCCCGTTGCCCGGCTTCGTCAAGCGGCGCGCCGAGCAGCGCATCCTGGACACCGTCAAGGAACTGAAGGCCCGCGCCGAGTCATGACCGCCGTCGGAATCGACGTCGGCGGCACCAAGTGTCACGGCGTCGTCGTGAACGAGTTGGGCGATGTCATCTCCGAGCTGAGGTACCCCACCCCGCACGCGAGCGAACTGATCGCACTTCTCGGCAGCATGTTCCACGAACTCGGTGGTGGTTCCGCGCTCGGCATCGGGGTCCCGGGTCTCATCACGTCCGAGGGAGTGATCAACGCGTCCCCGAACATGCGCGGCGCACACAACATCACGGTCGGGCCGTCGCTGCGCTCGTCGCTCGGCATACCCGTGCACGTGGAGAACGATGCGACCACCGCCGCGTACGCCGAGTGGAAGGTCGGTGCCGCGAAGGGCGCACGGGACGCTCTCATCGTGACACTCGGGACCGGGATAGGCGGGGGATTGGTCGTCGGTGGGGCCCTCCAGCGCGGGGCCAACGGGTTCGCCGGCGAGATCGGCCACATGGTGATCGAGGCGAACGGCCTCGAGTGCGTCTGCGGTCAGCGGGGCTGCTGGGAGCGGTACGCGTCGGGTTCCGCACTGCGCACGCTGAGCGGTGGCATGTCGGGGGAGGAAGTCATCTCCCGCGCGCGCAACAGCGAGCCGTCGGCGATCGCGGTCATCGATGAGTTCGCACGGTGGTTCGCCATCGGTGTCGCCAGCCTCACGAACGTTCTCGACCCGTCGGTCGTGGTTGTCGGCGGCGGGGTCATCGATGCATGGGAGGTTCTCCACCCTGCCTTCGTGAAGTGGATGAACGAGGTTCTCTACTCGCCCGAGCACCGACCGCACCCGCAGCTGAAGCCGGCAGAACTCGGGTCGCGCGCCGGGGCCATCGGCAGCGCGCTCCTCGCGATCGCCTAGTCGGCGTCGGACGCCCAGCGCAGAGACCGCTCGACCGCGCGCTTCCACGTGTCGTGCCGTCCGCTCGGCGCAGCAGGCTCGAACCGCGCGTCGAGCTTCCACATCCTGCCCACCTCGTCGAGCGACGACCACACGCCTTCCGCGAGTCCCGCGAGGTAGGCGGCGCCGAGAGCAGTGGTCTCGTGGTCGGTCGGCCGGAGAACGGGCACGCCGAGTTCGTCGGCCTGGTGCTGCAGCATCGCGTCCATCACGGACGCACCTCCGTCGACACGCAGTTCAGCGAGCTTCACCCCGCCCGCCGCCGTCATTGCGTCGATCGCGTCGCGGGTCTGGAACACCATCGACTCGACCACGGCGCGTGCGATGTGTGCCCTCGTCGTGCCGCGGGTGATGCCCACGATCGTGCCTCGCGCATAGGGATCCCACCACGGGCTGCCGAGGCCGGTGAACGCCGGCACCACGTAGACGCCGTCGGTGTCAGGGACGGACGCCGCGAGGGGGCCGATTTCGGAGGAATCAGTGATGATGCCGAGCCCGTCCCGCAACCACTGGACGGCGGCACCCGTCACGAAGATCGAACCCTCGAGCGCGTAGGTCGGCCCCTTGCCGAGGTCCCACGCGACCGTCGTGAGCATGCCGTCCGTCGGCGCCGGACACGAGCTGCCCACGTTCAGGAGCACGAAGCTGCCCGTGCCGTAGGTGTTCTTCGCCATACCGCGCAGCGTGCATGCCTGCC
>JBEDDY010000124.1:0-23622 GCA_041176025.1 Actinomycetota bacterium
GTCCCTCTACAGGCGGTTCCGCCCCCGGAAGTTCTCCGAACTGTACGGGCAGGAGCACGTGGTCCGCGCACTGCGCAACGCCGTCATCAACGGTCGCGAGGGCCAGGCCTACCTGTTCTCCGGACCGCGCGGGACGGGCAAGACCACCACGGCGCGCATCCTCGCGAAGGTGCTGAACTGCGAGTCACCGAAGGACGGTGAACCGTGCTGCGCGTGCGACAGCTGCAAGGCGGTGGAGCTGGGCAACAGCTACGACGTTCTCGAGCTCGATGCCGCCAGCAACAACGGGGTGCAGGAGATCCGCGACCTCATCGAGTCGGCGGCGCTCGCGAGCCCCGGCCGTCACCGCGTCTTCATCCTCGACGAAGTGCACATGCTCACCAAGGGTGCCGAGGCCGCGTTGCTGAAGACCCTCGAGGAACCGCCGGAACACGTCGTTTTCGTGCTGGCGACAACGGACCCGCAGAAGGTGGCCGAGACCATCCGCAGCCGTGTGCAGCACCTGCAGTTCCACCTTCTCCCTGTCGATGAGCTGGAGAAGTACGTGCGCTTCGTCATCAAGGAGGCCGGGCTCACCGTTGACGACGAGTCCATTGGGCTCGTCCTACGCCAGGGCGGCGGAAGCGCGCGCGACACTCTCTCGGCACTCGAACTTGTGGTCTCCGGCGGCGCGGAGCTCGAGGCAGTGCACACCACCGACGAGATCATCGATGCGCTCGTCGCGAAGGACCAGGGCCGCGTTCTCGCCGCGGTTGCACATGCGATGCAGCTCGGTCGCGACCCGCGCACGTTCACCGAGGACATCGTGCGGTCCATGCGTGACTCGTTTCTTTCCGTGCTCGCGCCGGAACTCGTCCAGTTGCCGGCCGCGCGCGTCACGGAGATTGCGCAGCGGGCGCGTTCTCTCGGCAACCGCACCGTCGTGCGCGTCATGGAGGTGCTCGGCCAGACCTTGATCGAGATGCGCCATGCACCCGATGCACGTCTCCTGCTGGAGGTCGCGATGGTGCGTCTCTCGTCGCCCGACATGGACGACTCGTCGGCCGCGCTCACGTCGCGTATCGCCGCCCTTGAGGAGCGCGTCGCACAGTTGATGGCCGGCGGCATCAACAGCCTGCCCCCGGCGCCGGTTGATGCATCCACCGGCCGGGCAAAGCTCGGTGGCCGGGCCAACGGACCACGCGACACCACGTCACCGACCCCGGCGCCCGCGATGCCTTCCGCGCCCGGTGCTGATGCGCCGCCGGCCCCACCCGCGGCAGACGTGCCCGCACCTTCGTCGCCCCCTGCCGATCAACCGACGAATGACCCCGCACACGTGTGGCCCCAGATCGTTGATTCCCTGAAGCCACTGGCAAAGGCCATCTTCCGCCCGGCCACCATTGATTCGGTTGTCGACAACGTGGTGACGGTGCGACTTCCGCACAACACACCTCTCGACAAGGGCCAGCAGCAGTCCGCCGTCCTCACTGAGGCGCTGCGCAAGATGTGCGGTGCGAAGTACAGCGTGGTCATCGTGAAGGACGACACCAACGCGGTGGAGCGACCCGTGGAGAACAAGCCCGTCACGATTGCAGACGAAGTGGCCGCCGACGAGTTCAAGCCAATAGACCCGGACGACATCCTCCCCGACGAGGTCCATGAGGACCAGTCCATCGAGACCCTCCGTGATTTCTTCCCCGGCGGCCAGGTGGAGGATGCCCCCGCCAAACCGAAGAAGAAGTAGTCGCGGTGGCCACTCCGTACACACCGGCTGTCCAGGCACTGATCGACGAGTTCAGTCGTCTTCCCGGTATCGGTGCGCGCACGGCGATCCGTATCGCCCTGCACCTGGTGAAGTCGGAGGCAGAGGACTCAGAGCGTCTCGCGCGCGTCATCCGCGAGGCGCGGCACAAGGTCCGCCTGTGCGAACGCTGCTTCAACCTGTCTGACGACCAGTACTGCACCATCTGCAACGACGCGAAGCGCGACACCACCAAGATCTGCGTCGTCGAGGACGCCCGCGATCTGGCAGCAATCGAGCGCACCGGGGAGTTCCGCGGTCGCTACCACGTGCTGCTCGGCGTGATGAGCCCGTTGAACGGTATCAACGCCGAGGACATCAAGATCCGCGAGCTCGTCGTTCGTCTGCAGCACGAACCCATCGAGGAAATCATCGTCTGCACCAGCAACAACATGGAGGGTGACGTCACCGCCGCGTACATCTCGCGAACGCTGAAGTCCATCGGGGTCGAGGTCACGCGCATCGCAAGCGGTCTGCCGGTCGGGAGCGATCTCGAGTTCGCTGACGAGCTCACGCTCGGCCGGGCGCTGGAGAACCGCAAGAAGGTCGACGACTAGACGGTGTCGCGGCGGCCCGACTTGTGGGCCGCGATCGGCTGTGCGTGATAGATGCCTTTGTGGCCGCTGCACGAGTACGCCACCACGCACGCAACGGCGAACACGATTGCGCCGCTTCCACCGAACAACTCGACACCCAGGAACACCATCGCAAGGGGGGTGTTGGTGCCACCCGCCAGCACCGCGACGGCACCGACCATGGCGAAGAACGGGATACTCACGCCAAGTAGGTTCCCGAACGTTGCCCCGAGCAGGGCGCCGGTCACGAACAACGGAATGAACTCCCCGCCCACGAAACCGGTACCGATCGTGAGTGCGGTGAGGAGAAGCTTCACCCAGAAGTCGCCCTCGGTGGAACCCGCGAACGCGTTCGACGCGAGGTGGACCGAGAGACCCGAATAGTCACGCCAGCCGAACGCGAGAATCAGCATTGCCACGACGGCACCGCCGATCATCGGACGGGCGGGGTACCACGAGACGAGTTTCTTCGTGGTGTCGCGCACCGTGTGGGTGAGGAACACGAATGCCATCGCCACGAGGCCCGCGACGACACCGAGTAGCGCGAGCTGCCATGCGATTGTCGCCGACCACTCGAAACCGGCGAGTGAGGGGAACGACGTGTGGTGCACCCCGAGTGCCCGCACCACGGCGTCACCCACGATGCTCGCGACGAATGCCGGGATGATCGCCTCGTAACGCACGCGTCCGACACGCTGCACCTCGAGCGCGAAGACCGCACCCGTGACCGGCACCCCGAACACCGACCCGAAGCCGCCGGCGATGGCGGTGATCAACATGATCGAGCGGTCGTGTTGGTCAAGGCCCAGTCGTTTGCTGATGGGGTCCGTGGCGCCGGCCGCGAGCTGCAGTGCGGCACCCTCCCGGCCCGACGAACCGCCGAACACGTGAGTGATGACACTGCACGCGAAGATCAGCACCGACATCCGCACCGGGATCCACTCGCTGTGCTCGTGGATCTGGTCAATCAACAGGTTGCTGCCGCGTTCCAGTCCCCTGCCGAGGTAGTGGTACGCCGAACCCACCAGCAGTCCGGCCAGCGGCAGCAGCCACAGCAGCCATGTGTGTTCGTTCCGGGTGTCGGCGGTCCAGTCGAGGGCCTCGATGAAGGCAGCCGACAGGATGCCGGCAGTTGCGCCCACGAACGACGAGAGCACCACCCACCGCACGACGTGAGTCGCACGGTCGAGTGATGCCCTCACCATTGTCGTTTGTGTGCGGTGCGTCAGAACGCGCGCACGATGATGGCGTCGCCCTGGCCGCCACCACCGCACAGCGCTGCAGCACCGACGCCGCCACCGCGGCGCTTCAGTTCGTGGAGAAGGGTGAGCGCAACGCGGTTGCCGCTCATGCCGAGCGGGTGCCCGAGTGCGATCGCGCCGCCGTTCACGTTGGTGACGTCCGACGAGATGCCGAGTTCCTTCATCGATGCGATGCCGACGGCGGCGAACGCCTCGTTCAGCTCGAACAAGTCGATGTCGCTGACCTTCATGCCGGTCCGCTCGAGCGCCTTCAGGATGGACCGTGCGGGCTGGTGCAGCAGCGACGCGTTGTCGGGGCCGGCGACCATGCCGTACCCGAGCACCTCGCCGAGCGGCTTCACGCCGCGTGCCTCGGCTGCCTTCTTCGACATCACGATGACGGCGGAGCCGCCGTCGGAGATCTGGCTGGCGTTGGCCGCCGTGATGGTGCCGGCCTTGTCGAACGCCGGCTTGAGGCCACCGAGCGAGTCCATGGTGGTGTCGGCACGGATGCCCTCGTCCTCGGTGACCATCTTCGGGTCACCCTTGCGCTGTGGCACGGCGACGGGGACAATCTCCTCGGCGAGCTTGCCCGATGCGGTTGCGGCTGCGGCACGGGTGTTCGACGCCATCGCGAACTTGTCCTGCTCGTCGCGGCTGATGCCACCGGCGGTGTAGTCCTCGGTGCTCTTGCCCATGAGGCATGCGTCGAACGCGCACCACAGACCGTCGGTGATGATGGAGTCCTGGAGCTCTGTGTGCCCATAACGGAAACCACCACGACCGGACGCGGCGAGGTACGGCGCGTTGGTCATGCTCTCCATGCCACCGGCGACGACGATGTCCGCCTCGCCAGCCTGGATCATCTGGTCGGCGAGATAGATCGCGTTGAGACCCGAGAGGCACACCTTGTTCACGACGACCGACGGGACGTTCATCGGGATGCCGGCCTTCGCTGCTGCCTGACGTGCGGGCACCTGGCCCTGGCCGGCCATGATCACGTGACCCATGATCACGTGGTCGACTTCTTCGGGCTTCACGCCCGCGCGCTCGAGGGCGGCCTTGATGGCGAAGCCACCGAGGTCCGCGGCGCTGAAGGAAGAGAGCGCACCGCTCATCTTTCCGATGGGTGTGCGGGCTCCCGCGACGATGTATGAACCGGCCATGTTGTGCCTCCTGCTCGGGGCACCCGCGAGGCCGGATGCCACTCCGTCAGGCTAGGAGATGATTCGGCCCGTCTCGCTATCGTCAGTCCCCATGGAAAAGATCCTCGAGGCCATCCAGAACGGCGCCACCGGCGACCAGTTGGCCAGCATCCCCCTGCCCACGTCCTACCGCGCAGCCCACGTGCTGAAGAGCGAGGAGAACATGTGGGAAGGCGTCCCCTCCAACGACAAGGACCCCCGCAAGTCCGTGCATGTCGGCGAGGTCCCGATGCCCGAACTGGCCCCCGACGAAGCAGTCATCGCGGTCATGGCGTCGTCCATCAACTTCAACACCGTGTGGAGCTCGATCTTCGAGCCCGTCAGCACCTTCGGCCCGATGGCGCGACTCGGCCGCGAGAGCGCGTGGGCGAAGCGTCACGACCGTGACTACCAGGTGGTCGGCAGTGACGCCTCCGGAGTCGTCCTGCGCGTCGGCAGTGCCGTACGCACATGGAAGCCCGGCGACAAGGTCACCGTCCATTGCAACCACGTCGACGACCAGGACCCGTCATCGCACGACGACTCCATGATGGGGTCGAACCAGCGCATCTGGGGCTACGAGACGAACTTCGGCGGTCTCGCCGATGTCGCCGTGGTGAAGGCGAACCAGTTGATGCCGAAGCCTGCTCATCTCACGTGGGAAGAGGCAGCTGTCAACGCACTGTGCAACAGCACCAGCTACCGCATGCTCGTGTCGAAGAACGGTGCGCAGATGAAGCAGGGCGACGTCGTCCTCATCTGGGGTGCCACCGGCGGCATCGGTGCGTATGCCACCCAGTACGTGCTGAACGGCGGCGGCATCCCCGTCGGTGTCGTGTCGTCGCCCGACAAGGCCGACATCCTCCGCCAGATGGGGTGCGAGGCGATCATCGACCGCAAGGCAGCCAATTACAAGTTCTGGAACGAGGACGGCACGCACAACGAGGGCGAATGGCGCCGTCTCGGTGGTGACATCCGCGGGCTCGTGGGGGAGGACCCGGACATCGTGTTCGAGCACCCGGGCCGCAGCACGTTCGCAGCGTCGATGTACGTGGCGAAGAAGGGTGGCACCGTCGTCACCTGTGCGGCCACCAGTGGCTTCATGATGGAGTTCGACAACCGTTACTTCTGGATGCGACTGAAGAAGCTGGTCGGCAGCCACTTCGCCAACTACAAGGAGGCCTACGAGGCCAACCGTCTGATCGCGAAGGGCATGATCCACCCGGTGATGTCGCAGGTGTTCGACCTGAAGGACACCGGCGAGGCCGCCTACCAGGTGCACCACAACATGCACGAAGGAAAGCTCGGCATCCTGTGTCTCTCGCCGCAGGAGGGTCTCGGTGTCGACGACCACGAACTGCGCGCGCAGGTCGCGGACAAGCTCAACTGGTTCCGCCGCTAGGAACAACGGAAAGGAACATTGACATGTTGCTGACAGAAATCGACCACGTTGCCATCGCAGTACGCGACCTGGAGGCGGCGATTGACTATTACAAGCGCGCGTTCGGCGCCGAGGTGGAGCACCGCGAGACCGTCGAGAGCGACGGGGTGGAAGAGGCGCTGCTGAAGGTTGCGGAGAGCTACATCCAGCTGCTCACCCCCACGAACCCGGATTCGCCGGTGGCAAAGGCCATCGAGAAGCGCGGCGAGGGTCTGCACCACATCGGCTACCGCGTGAACGACTGCGCCGAGGCACTCGCTGCCATGGTCGCTGCCGGCGCAACGCCGATCGACAAGGCCCCGCGCCCGGGCAGCCGCGGCACGACGGTTGCGTTCATGCACCCGAAGGGCAGCTTCGGCACCCTGATCGAACTCGTCCAGGAGTGACTGGTCGCACCGGGCGGTGCGCACTAGACAGTCTGCATGCGTGAGGTCGTCTGGGCCCTTGTGGGCTGGCTGTTCGGGATCGGTGCAGCGCGCAGGGCGAGGAACGTCATCGCCCAGATCCATCTCGAGGGCGGCGGTTACGTCTACGGCATTCTCAACACCAAACCGGGATTCGTTCCCGCGGTCTCGCTCATCAACGCCGCCGCAGCGTTCGGAATAGCAACCACCCTCACCGGCAACTTCGCCACATTCGCGTTCGTCGTGTTCGCCACCAACCTTGTCCAGCAGATGTTCGTCGACATCGACACGCACGTGCTGCCGAAGGGACGCACCCGTGGTGCGACGTTCTTCGGGCTGGTCCTCCTCGGTCTCGCCACCATCTCGCAACATGACTGGTCACGCTTCGGTTGGGCGCTTCTCGGGTCGCTCCTGATGTGGCTGGTCATGCGCGTGCTGCAGGCAGTGTCACGCGGTGATCTCGGTGGTGGTGATGTCACGCTCGCGACACTTCTCGGTCTTCACCTCGGGTGGCTGGCCATCGGCAACGTGTTCATCTCCCTGTTCGTGTCGTGTGTTCTCGGCGGAGTTGCCGGTCTGGCCACGTTGGTCGTGCGCAGGAACCGCCGTCACTTCATTGCGTTCGGGCCCTGGTTGGTCATCGGTGCGTTGTTGACGGTCGTGTTCGAGCAGTCCCTGCGCCGCGTACTCCTCGGCTGAACCACGAAGGTCCGCGCCGACCTACCATGAACCCCACACAGCACACGGAGGTGGGTCATGTCGGAACTCTCGGGAATGGTCGCAATCGTCACCGGTTCGTCCAGTGGGATCGGTGAGCGCACCGCACAGCGCCTCTCGGAACTTGGCGCACAGGTCGTGGTGAACTCGGCCAGCAGCGTGGAGGCCGGGAAGAAGGTTGCCGACGCGCTGCCAGGTGAGTCTCACTACGTGCAGGCCGACATCAGCGACAAGGACCAGTGCCAGCGACTCCTCGACGAGACCGTGGCGAAGTTCGGAAAGCTCGACCTGCTCGTCAACAACGCGGGCTGGACGACGCTGGTACCGCACGGTGATCTCGACTCGCTGACCGATGAGATCTTCATGAAGACCTTCGAGGTGAACATCTACGGCACCTGGTGGCTCACCAAGGCGGCGATGCCGTTGCTGCGCGCCTCGAAGGACGGCCATGTCGTCAACATCACGTCCGTTGCTGGTGTCCGTCCCATGGGCTCCTCCATCGCGTACTCCATGACCAAGGCAGCACTGAACCAGATGACGAAGCTGATGGCGAAGAGCCACGGCCCCGTGCGTTTCAATGCCGTGGCACCCGGACTCGTCGAGACGCCGTGGACTGCCGACTGGAAGACGCAGCACGCCGGCATCGCCGCCATCAACCCCATCAAGCGTTCGGCCACCCCGGACGACTGTGCGGAGGCCGTGCTCGCGCTCGTGCGCAACAAGTACGTCACCGGCGAGATCTTCGTCGTTGACGGCGGACTCACGCAGGTCAGCTGACGCAGTGATCGTCCATTTGATCGACGGCACGTACGAGCTGTACCGCCAGCACTTCGGCCAGGCAGTGCGTCACCGCACGCCGCCACCGCTGTCGGCAACACGGGGCGTCGTCACTTCGACACTGCAGTTGCTGTCCGGTGGGGCGACACATGTCGCTGTGTCCATGGACCACGTCATCGAGAGTTTCCGCAACGACCTGTACGACGGTTACAAGACGAGCGAGGGGATGGAGCCCGAGATCCTCGAGCAGATCCCCGTGGTCGCCGATGCTCTCGAGGCGCTCGGTGTGCCGGTGTGGCGGATGATGAAGTACGAGGCCGATGACGGACTGGCCGCAGCAGCGGCAATCGCGGCAGCGGACAAGCGGGTGGTGCAGGTGCAGATTCTCAGCCCCGACAAGGATCTCGGGCAGTGCGTCTCCGGCAACCGCGTCGTGCAGTACGACCGACGCAACGACGCGATCATCAACGAGGACGCCGTGCGGGAGAAGTTCGGCGTGGGACCCGACAGCATCGCTGACTGGCTCGGACTCGTGGGTGACACCGCGGACGGGTTCCCCGGCCTGTCCGGTTGGGGTGCAAAGAGTGCATCGAGCGTGCTCGCTGTGTACGGGGCCATCGAGAACATCCCTGATGACGAGGCACAGTGGGCAGCGGACGGAGTGACCGTTCGCGGTGCGGCCAAGCTTGCTGCAACGCTGCGTGACAACAGGTCAGACGCGCAGTTGTTCAAGACGATCGCCACCGTGGTCCGCGACGTGAGCGACGACGTTGCCCTCGGCACGGTCGACGACTGGGAGTGGCGCGGCGCCGGACGTGGGCTCGACAAGGTGGCAACGCAACTTGGCATGACGGACCTTGTGGAGCGCATCGAACGGGCGATGGTGGGCCGTTAGGCAGAAAGCCGGTGCGCACTGTGGCAACGGCCAGGCGATCTGCAGCACACAAGTGGTTCCGCTGAAGGCTGCTTCCTTCCGGACCTGACCTGATTCACGGGCACCCGTCGCACAGGACCCGACCGTCACCACAACACGCACCGGCATGCCGTTCGGACGGACGAAATAACGATACAAGGCGGATAGCCTGCTTCACTCGTGGAGGCCGCAAGGCTGACACCACCTGGAAGGGTGCGAGAGCGGCCGAATCGGCACGCTTGGAAAGCGTGTGAAGTGAAAGCTTCCGTGGGTTCGAATCCCACCCCTTCCGCCATATGGAGAATGTCGACGCCATGCGCATCGCTCTGGAGGAGGCCCGTGCCGCGCTCGCGCACGGTGATGTTCCGGTCGGTGCGGTCGTGGTGCGCGACGGTCGGGTGATCGCCCGCCGTCACAACGAGCGCGAGTTGACGAACGACCCGACCGCCCATGCCGAGGTCCTGGCGTTGCGTGATGCCGCCGCCGCGCTCGGCACCTGGAGACTGGACGACTGCACTCTCGTGGTCACCCTGGAGCCCTGTCTCATGTGCGCGGGCGCGGTTCTCTCGTCGCGCATCGGAACGCTCGTCTACGGCGCGGCTGACCTGAAGGCCGGTGCAACGGCAAGTCTCTACAGCGTCGTCACCGACCCGCGCCTGAACCACAACCCGCCCACGTTCCATGGTGTGCTGGCGGGCGAATGCTCGGAGTTGCTGACCGATTTCTTCGCCGGCAAGCGCGCCTGACGTTGCGTCAGCGCTCGTACGTGGTGGCCTTCGGGCCGAACCCCTTGAATTCGTCGCGTGACTTCGCCCCGGGAATCTTCTCCACGCGCATCGTGGCATTGTCGTTCACCTGGAGGACCAGCAGCCCCTTGACCTCCGATCCGGGGACCAACTTGTAGCCACGGACGAGGTGGGCGGCGTCGATCTTCTCGCCGGCAGGTGTCTCGTACCCGATGTCGACGAGTTCGATGACGATGGGATCGGATCCCGGTGTGATCGTGGTCGGGTCGACGTTCCCCACCGACATGAACTGGCAGGGACAACCCTCCCAGTCGCCGACGCTGTAGACGAAGGCATCGTTGTCGACGTTGTGCGGGGCGATTGCAAGGTGGGTGTCCCAGTAGCCACGGACCACGTCACCGTGGTTGTCGTACGTCGCACTCTCGTCACCGAGGCCGCGGTATCCGTTCGTGTTCTCCACGAACCAGACTCCCTGTGCTGTGCCGTCCACGTCCCAGTCGATCCGACCGTCGAACGGTGCGCTCGACCGGAGGGACTTGCCCTCCATCTGCTTCCGGATGGCGTCGGGGAAGTAACTGAACGGTGCGGCGGTGTACCTCTTCCAGGACTCCGCCTGGCCGTAGGACGCTTCGTTCGCGAGCTTGATGGTCTTTGTGCCGTCGAAGGTGGAGAAGTCGTACCCGGGGTGTGCCGATTCGTCTGCGATGACCTCACCGGCCTTCACCGCGACCTCGCCACGCCAGTCCGCACCACTGACGATTCCCTTGAGCGGCCCCTGCAGCTCACCCACGTGGATGAAGACGCTGTAGAGGTTGCATGAGTGCTGGATGACGATGCGGTGGTCCGGGTACGGGTACCCATTCGTCTTCATGAAGTCCTCGATGCTGACCACGTTGCCGTCGGCAGGGGACATCACCGTGTAGGTGCCGGCGGGTTGTTCACCTGCGGGGTAGTTGACGTACACGTGGTCCACGGGGGTGATGTGGGACTCGACCATCGCCCCGAGAGGAGTGATCGACTCGAACTTCGACACGTCGCCGATCGATGACGAGTAATTCTTGACATCCGAATCCTTCTCGCACTTGGTGGACAGGGTCTCGGACACGGGTGCACTCGACATGTCGAGCTTTCCGTCCTCCACCCAGACGAGCTGGCCACTCGCGTCCTTCGAGCACAGGAGCACGTCGCCCTCTCCCGGGCGGGTGCCTTCCTTGTCGCACGGCTTCCCGGGCCCGACGTCTCCTCCGCCTCCGCCACCATTGACATCGCCGCCTCCCCCTCCGCATCCGGAGGCTGCCAGGACGAGAGCAACACAGGCGAAGATTCGGGCAGTTTTTCGGCTCATTGCATCGTTCCGTTCGAGTGACTGTTGGTGGACGAAACGTTAGTCCCGATAGCGTTTGATGACGGAAGGGTGCCAGAGCGGCCGAATGGGACGGTCTCGAAAACCGTTGTGGGTGCAAGCTCACCGTGGGTTCAAATCCCACCTCTTCCGCCACGACGACCCGGCTCCGGCCGGGTCGTTTTCGTTAGTGGCCCCGGAACACCTGTCGGGGGACCTTCTTCTCCCAGCCGCGGGGCATGAGGGGCGCTCCGAAATCCCGGAGTGCGGCAAGAACGGGGCGTATCTCACGACCCCGTTCCGTGAACCCGTAGGAGACGCCGTTCTCGTCCTCCGAACGTTCGAGTATCCCGTCTGCGACGAGGGACTTGAGTCTGTTGCTCAGCAACGTGGGCGGGATTCCCTGCAGGCTCGTCCTCAGATCAGAGAACCGACGTGGGCCGAAGAGTGACACGTCCCGCAGGATGAGGAACGTCCACCGGTCCCCCACAAGGTCGAGCGCACGCGCAATCGGGCAGAACATGTCATATGACTTCCGGTCAGGGGACCGCCCGATTTTGGTTCGCTTCGTCATGCCCTTCTCATAGTACAGTTTTTGTACTCAGGGGGAAGTCATGAACGATTCATCTGTTGCGACCCGGTCGCACAATCCGTGGGCCACCTTCGCGGTGTGCGCCATCGCCAGTTACATCTCCACGCTCGACATGTCCATCGTGAACGTCGCGTTCTTCGAGATCGGCAAGAGCTTCCCGAATGATTCCCCCTCGACCATCTCGTGGGTCGTCACTGCGTACTCCATCCTCTTCGGTTCGTTGCTCATCGTCTCGGGCCGCATGGCCGACCAGGTCGGCCGCAAGAAGTTCTTCCTGGCGGGCACCGGCCTCTTCCTCGTTGGTTCGCTGTTGTGCGCCATTTCCGGGACGATGGCCATGCTCATCCTCGGTCGAGCGGTGCAGGGAATCGGCGGCGCGATGATGACGCCGGCCTCCACCGGGCTGTTGTTGGGTGCGTTCCCGCCGGAGAAGCGCGGACAGGTGATGGCGTGGACGGGTTCGATCGGCGCACTCGGCGTTGCCTCGGGGCCGACGCTCGGTGCGTTCTTCGTGTCCGCATTCGGCTGGCGTTCGGCCTTCTGGATCAACGTGCCGATCTGTCTCGTGACCATCGTCCTCGCCGTTCGAGTGGCGAACGAATCCGAGACGCAGAAGGGGAACCGGCCGGATTTTCTCGCGGCCGTGTTCCTCACTGCCGCCGTCGGTTCGCTGGTCTGGGGTATCTCGCGCTCCGAGGATTACGGCTGGGGCGACAGCTCGGTGATCAGGTTGTTCGTCGTGGCGGTCGTTCTGGGAGTCCTCGTCACGTGGCGGTCCGTCTCGCATGCCGACCCGTTGCTGCCGGCGCAGTTGTTCAGGGAGAAGACGTTCACGCTCGGAAACATGTCGACGATGATGTACGCGGCCGCGTTCAGCGGGAACATCCTGAACAACGTTCTCTTCCAGCGCACCATCTGGCAGTTCAGCGCCACGAAGGCGGGATGGTTCTCCGTCCTGTCACCCATCACCGTGGCCGTCACCTCGATGATCGTCGGGCGGAAGATGGCCGGCATCGGCTACAGGAGACTCCTCGTGACAGGACCGGTGATCATGTCGTCGACCGTCGTCGGATCCGTCCTGTTCCTCCACGTCGAACCCACCCCGTGGTTCCCATTCCTGCCCCTCATGTTCTTCCTGGGCATCGGACTCGGAGCCACGTTCCCGGCGCAGTCGGCGGTCACAATCCTGCGTCTGCCACCGCACCGTTTCGCTCTCGGTGGCGCGATCAACAACACCTTCCGTCAGGTGGGTTCGGCCATCGGCGTGGCGATGGTGGTCACCGTGCAGTCGCAGACGGAGGGAATCGAGGGGTTCCGCAACGGCTGGAAGGTCGCAATCGTCTTTGCCATGCTCTCGGCCCTCATCTCGCTCTTCCAACCGGGGAAGAACCAGCAGCAGCCCTCCCCGACGTGAGTTCGCGCACTGCCCGTAGCGTGAGGGCGTGAGCAACAGCGGCAGCGACGACCCGTTCCGGGTTCTCGACATCCCGTACGACGCGACGCCCTCACAGGTGTACGAGGCGTGGCGGGAGACGATCAAGCGTTTCCATCCCGACGCCGCACCCAACGCCTCCCAGGCGATGCGCGAACGGCTCACCGTCGAGACCGCCCGGGTGAACGCCGCGTACCAACAGTTGCGCACCGATCTTGCCGGTGCGCGCCGGAAGTACGACCCCTCCGCCTCGTCGGTACCGACCGCCCTGACCATCGGGATGACGTACGAGACACCCGTCTACGTTCCCGCCCGCATCCCCGGGGGCGACATCTGGCGGCGGCCGATCACGTGGATCGTCCTGACGATCCTGTTCGTGGGGGGACTCGCATTGTTGAATGCCGTCGGGACGCCGGCACCGGCGGACAACCCGCAATCGTCGACGAGCCTCGAGGCGCCGGTCGGCTGGTACGTGGGCAACTGCCTCGCCGGCACGCAGGTGGTCGTCCCGGTGCGGTGCACGCACGAGCACGACGCAAAGATCGTCGGCCAGGTGGGGGCAGAGGAGTACTGCCCGTCAGTCACCGACGGCACTGTGTTCCGAAACAACGTGTATTTCTGCATCGACACCGATGCATGACAACCGTTGTGCGGTCAGTTGTGGCGTGAGGTGCTGCGGTACGGGCGCAGACCGTCGGCAGGAACGACGCCGAGCCGACCGCGCTGGAAGTCCTCGTACGCCTGCACGAGTTCCTCGCGGGTGTTCATCACGAACGGTCCGTACTGTGCGACGGGCTCGTTGATCGGCTGGCCCCCGAGCAAGAGCACCTCCATCGTGTCGGTTGACTCGTTGTCACCGCCCTCACCCGCGAGCGTGATCACATCGCCCGCACCGAGGACGGCCAGCTGACCCTTCGCGATGCGTGCACCGCCGGCACCGACGGTTCCGTGACCGGCGAGCACGTAGACGAGCGCATTGAAGTCCTTCTGCCACGGCAGCACCACTCGCGATCCCGACGGGATTGACACGTGCGCGATGGTGATCGGGGTGTGCGTGGAGCCGGGCCCGCGGAACCCGCCGATGTTCCCGGCGATCAGGCGCACCAGCGACGCGGCATCGGCAGATGTGAACAACGTGAGCTGTTGTGCCTCGATGTTCTGGTACGCCGGCGGGATCATCTTGTCGCGGCTCGGCAGGTTCACCCAGATCTGCACCCCGTGGAAGAGACCACCCTTCACGACGAGTTCCTCGGGTGGCGTCTCGATGTGGAGGATGCCACCGCCCGCCGTCATCCACTGCGTGCCGCCGTCGGTGATGACGCCGCCACCACCGTGTGTGTCCTGGTGGAGAAACGTGCCGTCCATGATGTACGTGACCGTCTCGAAACCCCTGTGCGGGTGCCAGTCAGTGCCGCGTGCCTCGTACGGGGCGTAGTTCACCTCGCCCATCTGGTCCATCATGATGAACGGGTCGATGTCTGCGTACGTGGCCCCGGCGAAGGCGCGCCGCACAGGGAAGCCCTCGCCCTCGAATCCCGTGGGACCCGTGGTGACGGAGCGCACGGGCCTGTCGACGGCCGTCGGGTCGATGTCGGCGATGCGGGGAAGCGTCAGGGTGTCGGCGGTGATGGCAGGCATGGGGGTCCTTCAGTCATTTGATTGCGTACGCAAGCAATGCAACCGTACCGCAGTGACGGCTATTCCCGACAGGTCCGTTCAGCAGGCCTTTTCGCGGAAGGAGATCTTCGTCGTGATGAGGTAGTCGTCGACCGCAGAGGTGACGCAGTCGTTCGACCCGTACCCGGTGTGGCGCTGTGCGTTGTTCACGATCAAGCGGCCGTCCTCGAGCGTCTCGGCCATCTTGCGCGAGCTCGCGAGCGGCGTGGCGGAGTCGCCGGTCGTTCCGACCACGAGGATCGGCCCGGCATCCTTGCCCGTGATCGCGATGCGGTGGTCGGGCGTCGCCGGCCAGAACACGCACCCGTAGCCGCTCGAAAAGCTCGGACCGAGACGGGGGGCGACCTTCATGAACTCCGGGATCCACTTGTCTGACTCCTCGACGGACTTCGGACCGGGATCATCGAGACACGAGATGGCGTTGAATGCCTCGAGCTCGTTGCCGTAGGTGCCGTCGGACTTACGTTGGTAGTACTGGTCGTTCAGCGAGAGAACCCCCTCGCCGTCTCCCTCTTGCAGTGCGGCAAGTGCTCTCTCCAGCTCGCCCCACATCGAGGACGAGTACATCGCCTCGGACACACCCGTGTAGAAGACCGAGAGGTTGACGGGGGTCCTGTCCGGTGACACAACGACGGGTTTCGCATCGATCTTCTTCGCGAGGGCATCGAACGCCTCGTCCGCCTTGCCGTTGTTGTGGAAGGCACATGTCGGGTCAGCGGAACACTCGTCGAGGAACGTGTTCAGTTCCTTCTCGAACCCCGCTGCCTGTTGCAGTCCTCCCTGGATGGCATCGGCGGTGGGGTCGGCTGCGCCGTCGAGGACGGCGGCGCGGACAGTGTGCGGGAACATCGTTGCCCATGTCGCGCCCAGCTCACTCCCGTAGCTGAACCCGAGATACGAGATCTTCTCCTCGCCGAGCGCCCGACGGATCGTCTCCATGTCACGGACCGTGTTGTTGGTCGAGATGTAGGGGAGGATCGTGCCGCTTCTCTTCTGGCACTCCTCGCCGAACTTCTTCGCCAGGTCAACGCCCACCTGCTTGTCCTCCGGGGTGGAGGGTGTGATGTCGTACTCGAAGTACTCGTCGTAGTCATCGATGCAGTCGACGTACGGTGTCGATTCGCCCGTGCCGCGCGGGTCCCAGGCGACGATGTCGAACCGGTCCGTGAGATCGGAGCTGAAGTAGCTGCCGGCCTGTTCGGCCAGGAAGATGCCACCGAAACCGGGGCCTCCCGGATTGACGAGCAGGGAACCGATTCTCTCCGACGGCTCCTGTGCGGGGTGGCGACGGAGGTGGAGAGTGAACTCGCCGATGGACGGGTCGGAGTAGTCGAAGGGGACCTTGATGGTGCCGCATTCGTCACCGTCGGCGAACCCGGTCACGCATGGCTTCCAGGTGATCGGCCGTTCGACATCGGGAAGAGTGGAGTCGACACCCGGAACCGTCGTGTCCGGGGCGGAATTGCCACCACCGCACGCCGTCAATGCGATCACGGGGAGAATGAGCGCAGCGACCTTGCGTAATTGCATGACAAAACATTAGGGCGGGCAGAGGCCGTAGCCTCAACAGAGTGCGCATGGGCCCCCACTCCCTGATTCCCGGTGATGCAGCCGCCGTGAAGGGGGCAAGGGTGCGTCGCGAAACCCTCCGCCGCGCCTGGGTGTTCTCACGGCACTACCGGTTCCACATTGCGGGGTTCCTCTCCGCGATTCTCGTGTCGGCCCTGCTCGGCTTGGCGCCACCGTTGCTGTTCCGTTCGATTCTCGACACGGCCATCCCGAACGCCGACCGTGGCCGCATCACGTTCCTGGCGTTCGTGCTCGTGCTTGCCGCACTCGGTGACGCTCTCTTTGCGATCATGCAGCGCTGGCTGAGCGCCACCATCGGGGAGGGTCTCATTTATGACCTCCGTGTTGCCCTGTTCGACAAGGTGCAACGGATGCCCATTGCGTTCTTCACCCGCACCCAGACCGGGGCACTGATCAGTCGCCTGAACAACGACGTTGTCGGGGCCCAGACCGCCGTCACCTCCACACTTGGCAGTGTCGTCTCCAACGTCGTGGTGCTGCTGACCACTCTCACCGCGATGGTCACGCTGGAGTGGCGCCTCACACTCATTTCCCTGGTGGTTCTGCCCGTGTTCATCATCCCCGCACGCCGGGTGGGCAACCGTCTCGGTGCCATCGCGCGCAGGCAGATGGAACTCAACGCCGAGATGAACACGCAGATGAGCGAACGATTCAACGTCTCCGGGGCGATGATCGTGAAGTTGTTCGGCCGACGCGAGCGTGAGGTCAACGTCTTCGCCGAACGCGCCGGCGGTGTCCGGGACACGGGCATCCAGTCGGCGCTGTACGGCCGTGTCTTCTTCGTGGCCCTTGGCTTCGTCGGGGCCATGGGGGCGGCCGCCATCTACGGAATCGGCGCGCACCTTGTGGTGAGCAAGGACATCAGCCCGGGAACGCTCGTTGCCATGGCCACGCTCGTGGCCCGCATCTACCAACCGCTCACCGGGCTCACGAACGCCCGCGTCGAGGTGGTCACGGCTTTCGTCAGTTTCGACCGGGTGTTCGAGGTACTGGACGCGCCCGAGTCGATTGTGGACAGGCTCGGGGCGATCGACCTCGTCGACCCGCGCGGAGAGGTGCAGTTCGACGACGTCGTGTTCCGTTACCCGGCAGCGTCGACCGTGGGCATCGGTTCGCTCGAGTCGCCCGGTGGGATGGCAGGGTCAGACCCGGACGTCGACGTTCTGAAGGGTGTCACCCTGACCGTGCACGCCGGTGAGACCGTTGCCGTGGTCGGTTCGAGCGGATCGGGGAAGTCGACGCTTGCCTCGCTCGTGCCCCGTCTCTACGACGTCACGGCCGGTGCGGTGCGCATCGACGGACATGACGTGCGTGACCTCACGGGCGACTCGCTGCACGACGCCATCGGCGTGGTCTCCCAGGACCCGCACCTCTTCCACGAGTCGATCGAGTCGAACCTGCGGTACGCAAAGCCCGACGCGACGACGGAGGAGGTCATCGAAGCTTGCCGCTCGGCACGCATCCACGACATGGTCGCGGCGCTGCCCGACGGCTACGCGACGTTGGTGGGCGAACGCGGGTACCGCATGTCGGGCGGGGAGAAGCAGCGCCTCGCGATTGCCCGCATGCTCCTGAAGAACCCCGCGATCATGGTGCTCGACGAGGCGACGAGCCACCTCGACAACGAGAACGAGGCACTCGTTCAGGAGGCGCTCGACGAGGCCCTGCACGGCCGCACCGCCATCATCATCGCCCACAGGCTGTCCACCATCCGCGAGGCTGACCGGATCGTCGTTCTCGACCAGGGCCGCATCGCCGAGCAGGGGACGCATGAGGAGCTGATGGAACTCGACGGCATCTACGCCGGCCAGGTGCGTGCGGGTGGTTCGTTCGGTTCCGCCGTTCCTTCGTAGACACGCCCGCTCCATAGAGTGGGGCACATGGCCGATGCTGAATGGATCAACGGGGTTCCGTCGTACACGGTCGGCCAGTTCTCCCAGGTTGTCAACGAGGTCCTGAAGCAGACATTCTCCGACGGAGTGTGGGTCGAGGGCGAGGTCCAGGGTGCGAAGAGACCGAATCCCCACCTGTACTTCACGCTGATCGAGAACGTCGACGGCAAGAAGGCGCAACTGAACATCAACCTGTTCGCCGGTGCGCTGCGCAACGTCGAGGCCAAGCTGCGCAACCTCGGGGTGGAACTGAAGGACGGCCTGCGGGTGCGTCTCTACGGAAAGCCCGATTACTACGGGCCGTTCGGCAAGCTGTCGCTGAACGTGTCCGACGTGGACACGCAGTTCACCGCCGGCGACATTGCCCAGCAACGTGCCGCTCTCCTGAAAAAGCTCCTCGGGAACGGCTCGACCAGGCGCAACAAGTCGAAGCAGGTTCCTCTCGTTCCGTTGCGACTGGGCATCATCAGCAGCAGCCAGGCCGCGGGATTCGCCGACGCCCGCCAGCATCTGGTGGATTCCGGCATCGGCTTCTCCATCACCATGTGCGACGTCCGCGTGCAGGGCGAGGATGCCGTCCCCATGATCGTCGGTGCACTCAGGGCGTTCAGTCGCAGGGATGACATCGACGTTGTCATGTTGATGCGCGGCGGCGGCTCCAAGAGCGATCTCGCAGCGTTCGACGACGAGCGCATCGCCATGGCCATTGCCGGCTGTGCGCATCCGGTGTTCACGGGAATCGGCCACGAGATCGACCAGAGCATCGCCGACATCTGCGCCCACACCGAGTGCAAAACCCCGACGGCCTGTGCCGACGCCGTCATCGATCACGTCACGGACTTCCTCTCCGATCTTGCCCACAACGCATCTCGCGTGCGGTCGGCGACATCGACGGCGCTCGAACGGGCCCGCGGACGGGTGCGCATGAACCGTGAGCGTCTCACCACGCGACCCCGCAACCTGCTCGCCCGTGAGCACCAGCGCCTCGCCGTCCACTCGGCCACCCTGCGTGGACTCGATCCGGCTGTCACCATGGCGCGCGGATGGTCCATCACGCATGCCGCAGACGGCACCATCATCCGGTCAACCAAGGACGTGAAGTCGGGGGACACGATCACCACGCGCGTCGCAGACGGAACCATCACCAGCACAGTGGAGAAGTAACCATGGCAACAAAGAAGACGTCCACCGACGAACCGAAAGGCTACGCAGAGGCGATGGCCGAGCTGGAGGCCATCCTGCGCGAGATCGATTCGAACTCGGTCGATGTCGATGTCCTGTCCACCAAAGTGCAGCGTGCGTCGTACCTTGTCGACTGGTGCACCGGGCGGATCACTGCGGCACAGTTGACCATTGACGAACTGGTTGCCTCGTTCGAGGATGACGACCAAGACTTCGACGATGACGACGAGTTCGACGACGAGGACTTTGATGACGAGGATGACGAGTGATCGATTCATCACGCTTCACCGCGCTTGTCGACGAACGGTTGACTCGGGTTATCGAGAGGGAGCGGGGGTTCTACGGTGGGCTCGACCCCAGGGTCGACGACATGTTCACGGAGATCGCCCGTCTGGTGAACTCCGGCGGCAAGCGGACCAGGCCCGAATTTGCCCATCTCGGTTGGGTTGCAGCCGGCGGGGAACCGTACGCGCAGACTGCCGTCAATGTCGGAGCCGCACTCGAGCTCCTGCACGTGTCGGCGCTCATCCACGATGACGTGATCGACGGGGCCGGTTCGCGCCGAGGCTCGGCGACCACGCACGTGCGGGTCGCCGAACAGCATCGTCGCCTCGGTTGGGCCGGCGAGGAACGACGCATCTCGGAAGGTGCGGCCGTGCTCACCGGGAACGTCGTCCTGGCCATGGCCGATGCCGCACTCGGCGAGGTCAACTCGGCCGCACGGAAACAGTGGACAAGGGTGCGGACAGAAGTGAACATCGGCCAGTACATGGACCTCACGGGATCAGCCGCGCGGGTGCAGACCCCTGAGCATGCGATGCGGGTCATGGTCATGAAGACCGCCAAGTACACGGTGGAGCGCCCGTTGGTCATGGGGGCGATGGCCGCCGGATCGGGCGAGGACGGCGTGGTCTGGCACCTCAGGCTGTACGGAGAGATGCTGGGGATCGCGTTCCAGCTGCGTGATGACGTGCTGGGGGTGTTCGGGGATCCGTCCGTCACCGGCAAACCCACGGGTGACGATCTGCGCGAGGGCAAGGCCACGCTGCTCATCGCACGTGCCCGGGAAAGGGCAGATGCAGCGCAACGGGCAGTTCTCTCCCGCATCGGAGACCCGGGTCTCTCCGACTCCGACATCGCGGCGGTTCAGGACGTCATCAGGGAGACGGGTGCGCTGCTCGATGCCGAGCAGAACATCGAGGGATTCCGCAACAAGGCATTGGGTGGCTCAGAGGACTGGGGTTTCGAGCCCGCTGTGCTTGCCGAGTTGGTCCGCGCGGCGGACAAGGTGACGCGTCGCGTCAGTTGACCGAGGCGTACATGTCGAGTGCTTCCTGCACCGACATTCCGTTGGCCACACCGGCTTCGGCATTGATTGCTTCCAGCCACGGAGGCGTCACCCGGCAGCACGCCGCAATCGGGTCATCGAGGTTCGTCCCGTTCATCGCGAGCCGCAGGAACGTGAGCGCGTACGTGGCAGGCCGCGCATCGCGTGACAGTTCGATGAGCGCCCACGGGTCCGGAGCGAGACCCGCACGCGACGAGTCGGCAATCTCGGAGGTGGAGCTGACGTGCACCGGCCCGCCGGCAAGCCCCGGACCGTCTGTCAGGACGGCGCCCTTCACCAACTGCGGCCTTGCACCCGAGATGAGGAACGCGACGTACGCACCGATGCCGCGACCAAGAACCGTCGCCTCACCGATGTGCCTCAGTGCGACGTCGACGTCGGCCATGAGGATCTCGCACGAGTAGCCGCCGCCCCTCGGCACGGTCGACTGGCCGTGCCCCGTGAAGTCCAGTGCCCACACGGGACCTGCCCATGTTGCATCGATGGTGGCCATGCGGGATGCGTCCTCGCCCAGCCCGTGCAGCAACAGGAGCGGCCGGCCGGTGCCCTCCTTCACCTGGTGCAGGGCAAGCGTGATGCGGTTGTGCCGCAGGTGCACCGTGGACAGCACGTTCATGACAGGAACTCCAGGATCATTCCGGCGACCAGCTTCGGTTCCTCGATGTGGATGAAGTGGCCGATGCCGTCGAGCACCTCGAGCCGCCCGCCTGCGGGAAGCCACGGACGCACGTCGCGTTCGCGCGCTCCCCATCCCATGGGTTCGTCGATCGTGCCGAGGAACCCGAGGAACGGAACCGGCAGGGCAGCCATGCGCAGTGCGCTCCATTCCGGCCGCCACGGACCGAAACCACCGAAGCGCATGCTGGGGTCGAGAGTCCATCGCCAACCGTCGTCGTCATGTTGTGCACCGACGGTGACCAGGTACTCGAGCCATTCCTTGCTGAGCCGGGGGTTCATTCGGCCGCGTCGTTCTGCGAGTTGTTCGAGAGTGCCGGGCTTGCGGATCGATACCGCGGCCTCGTGACGGAAGTCCAACCAGCCGCCGACCTCCGTGGCGAGCATGCGTGACTGGTCATGGTCCGGTACGTCGGGCATGCGGCGCTTGCTCGGCATGCCGTCGATGTTCACCATCCTCGAGATGCGGTAGGGCGAACCGTCGCACAGCTGCAGCATCACGGCTCCACCCTTGGAGTGGCCGACCACGGGTGCAGGTCCGTCGGTGACCGAGGCCATCACGGAGAGTGCATCACGGATGTCGGCATCCCATCCGTAGAGAGCGGCATGGTCGCTGGCCCCGTGGCCACGGTGGTCCCAGGAGACGACGCGCCAGCCGCCTGCGGCGAGGAGGGGTGCGAACACGTCCATGGTGCGGGCGAAGTCGCTGCCACCGTGGACGAGGAACAGGGCAGGGTCGGATTCCTTGCCCCATTCGTAGACGGCCAGCTCGATCCCGTTCGCGTTGTGCCGCCTGGTGCGGTCCGGTGCCTGTGCGCCGGGGAACGTTCGGGTCTCTGCGGGTGCACTCATCGTCGTGAAAGGTTAGGGGAGTCGTGTCATGTGCCCCTCATGGGAGTGCAAGAGAACCGTCACACCTAACATGGGAGCGTGTTCCTGCGTACGCGACTCCACGTCTATCTGCTGTGGAGCACGTGCATCTTCGCCTTTCTCGCCGTCATGTCGTCCCTGCTGACCGACGGCGGTGGTTCGTCGAGCGCGGACAACGGCGCGGACAGACAGACGACCACTTCTTCGGGACCCACCACGACGACCGGCCCGGTCCGGTACTACACGGTGCAGCCGGGTGAGTCACTGTTCGCCATCGCGCAGAAGTTCAACCTGTCCGCACCGCGGTTGGTCGAGATCAACAAGATCAAGAATCCCGACCGTGTGCCTGCAGGCACACAGCTGATGTTGCCCCCCAGCAACGGGTTCGTGCCGATTGGTGCGACCACGACAATGGCGCCGTGAACAATCGGTGCTTGCACACGTACATACACTGAAGTCATGACAGCAACCTTCTGGCCCACACAGGAACACTGGTCAGTGAAGATTCCGTTGCACACACCGCACGTGCGGCTCGATTGCCTGGCCGAAACCGGGTTCGTTGCTCTCACGCCCGCACCGTTCGATGTGCCGGGCGACGAGTTCGAGACGCTCGAGTACTTCGACTGGAAGAGCGGCGGCGACACGAACTTCGCACCGCTCGCATCCGCTGACGGCGAGCTCGACTGCCGCGGGTTCTGGGACAAGGGCAAGACCGACAAGGACGCGCTGTGGACGTCGAATGCGGACATCGCGCCGACGCTGAAGAACTACGTGTCGTCGGTGGGTGCCAATTTCGGTCGCGTGCGCATCATCAAGCTGCAGCCGCAGGGTCGCGACGAGGCGATCCGCAGCATCCACCGCGACGACAACAACCGTTTCAACCCCGAAAACGAGGGCTGGGTGGTGCGTTCCTGGCTGGAACTCAACGACAACCCGGACAGCTACATGCTGCTGATGGACAACGGCCCGGACGGTCTTCCCGACCCGGCGACGGAGCGCAGGGTCCCGTTGCCGAAGGGTGCACGGTTCGTGGTCGACACGCAGCGGTTGTGGCACGTGGTCGTGCACAATCACGACCACCCGCGCCACGCGCTGATCACCAGTTTCGAGAGCGGCCCCGCACTCGATGCCTTCATCGCGCGCGAACGCGCGTGACGGTCAGAGCGCGGCTTCGATTGCGCTGACGACTTCCGGTGAGTCCGGTGTGACCATCGGGCTGAATCGTGCGATCACGTTCCCGT
>JBEDDY010000125.1:0-3472 GCA_041176025.1 Actinomycetota bacterium
ATCACCGCCTGTGCGCACGACTGCGCCAGCATGTAGAGACCACTCGAGACGGCGAGCAACCCGAGGGTCCGTCCGTTCAGGCCGCCCCCGTAGACGATCTCCAGCACCCTCGGCCCGAACAGGTACGTGCCGACGGCGCCGGCCACAGCCAGACCCCCGACCACCTTCATCAACCTGTTGAAACTGTTCCTGAACTCGGTGAGATTGCCCTCGGCAACGAGACGGGCCAGGCGCGGCAGCAATGCGGCCTGGATTGCCTGGAACATGAAGAGGGGAATGCGGGCCAGGATGACGCCGTTGCCGAATGCGGTCACCTTCGCCGCCTCGGAGGACGTGGCGAGCACGTCGACACCGAGCGGCCCCGCATTCACGAGGGCAGCCGACATGAACGACCCGATCAGCAGCCACCCGAGATTCGGTGTGACCTCGCGGAGCGTGATCGACGGCCCGTCGTCGGCGCGCAGGTCACGACGGGCAAACACCAGCAGGACCGCGACGAACGGACTCATCGCCATCGTCAACGCGTAGAGACCGACATTGGTGACACCCGCCAGCCACAGTGCGACACAGGCGGCGATACGGATGGCCGCGTCCCCCCCGAGGATGATCCCGTATGCGGGGAACCGACCGGACCCCGACGCGATTCCCTTGGCCATGTGCGCCAGCGCGTACGTCGCGATCGCGCCGACCAATGCGACGGTCACGACCGCATTGCCGTCGAACATGTGCTCGGTCAGCCACCCGCTCGAGGCGACGATGGCAATGACGATGACGGCGGCAAGGGATGCGGCGAGTGTTGCCACCCGCCGCACGACGGGCATCCCGCCGATCCCGCGGGCGCGACGGTCGGCGAGTGCACGACCAAGTTCCTGTTCCACCGGGATGAAGAAGCCCGGCACCAGCGTGTATGCCACGAACCACAGCGCCATGACGGGTTTGAACGCTTCCTTGCCGAGAGCGACCTGACCCACCTTGAAGAACGCGTAACTGGTGATGCCGGAGATGATGACCCCCACGCCCACGGGCAGGGTGCCCTCGGGGAGCGGCATGCGTCGGGACGACGCATCAGCAATGGGGGCTCGGGACATCGTTGCGAGGCTAGTGCCGTGCGATGTTCGCGGTCGTTGACCGCATGTACCTACTGGGCCGTGTTGCGGCCCGAGGAGAACTGGCCCATCAGTTCGCGGCGGCGAACCTGTGCCTTCTGGAAGCCGAGAACGGCGAAACCGACGGCGGTGTACCCGACTTCGGTGGCCTGCTTCACGATGGGGTTCGACGTGATGGCTGCGGTGTTGATCCTGCGGATGTCGACGTTCGTGAGGTCGATCGAGTGCAGCGACGGCAAGTCGATCTTCGGGATCTTGACGTTCGGGACTTTGACATTCGGGACCTTGACGTTCGGCAGAGTGATCTTCGGCAGGCCGGGGAGGGAAATGGTGGTCATGGGGATGACGATAACTGCGTGTGCTAACTCTTGCAAGCACTCTGCGAGATGTGTTTCACACGTCACATGGTCACCTCGTCCCGTGGGTCGCCCGTGGGTGCGGGAAGGGGACAACTAGCCTCGCGGGGGCGTGTCCGTGCCAGTTCTCACCCCCATGCCGCCTGTGGTGGCCACGATGGTCGTCCATCAGCCGGGCGACTGGTTTGCCGAAACCCTCCAGGGTCTGATCGACCAGGACTACCCGGGCCTCCAGTTTCTTTTCCTGCTGACGGGGGAGGCCACGGACCCGGGGAACCAGCCGGCTCGGGACCTCATTGACACCATGGTTCCCGATGCGGTCGTGCGGTACGTCGGGGGGAACCCGGGCTACGCGGCTTCCTGCAACTCCGTCCTGAACCTCGTGCAGGGTGACGGCGGGCTCTTTTGTTTCCTGCACGATGACGTGGCGCTCGCACCGCACGCCGTGACCGCACTGGTCGAGGAGATGTACCGGTCGAACGCGGGGGTCGTCGGGCCGAAGCTTGTCCATTGGCAGGACCCTCGCCGCATCCAGAGTGTGGGCATTGCCGTGGACCGGTTGGGTGTCGAGATGCCGTTGGCGGACGACGGCGAGGTCGACCAGGAGCAACACGACCTGGTGCAGGACGTGTTCGAGTTGTCCTCGGCGTGCCTGATGGTGCGCGCGGACCTGTTCCGGTCGGTCGACGGATTCAATCCCCAACTTGCCACCGTCGGGGCGGACCTCGAATTCTGCTGGCGCGTCCACTTGACCGGGGCGCGGGTCGTGATCGTTCCGTCGGCGGTGGCGCGCCACAGGGAATCGATGCTGGAGCGGAACGAGGACGACGAAGCAGAGTTGCAGCTGCAGAGGGATCTCGTCCGTCTCGCGACGGTGTTCACGCTCACCTCGCGTGCGCGTCTCTTCGTCACTTCCGTCGAGGCGATCGTCGTCACCTTGGTGCACGCGGTCGTGGTCATGGTCACGGGCGCGCCGCGCCGCGGACTCGACGAGCTGCGCGCGTTGCTCACCGTTCCGTTCTCGGTGGGTGCCATCAGGCGCCGCCGTGCGGCCGTGCGCCGTTCGGTCACCGATTCGGAGATCCACGCTCTGCAGGTGCGTGGAAGCGCGTGGATGGTGGGGTATCTCCGCCGTCGCGACCGTCGCCGCGGCATCGAGCAGGCACAGGCGGGTCTCTCGGGCACGAAGGAAGCGGCGCCCCGGTCATCGATCATCCTGTGGTCGGTTCTCGTCACGGTCCTTGTCATCGGGTCACGAGACCTGTTGATGAACGGCCCGGCAACCGTCGGGCAGTTCGTCGAGTTCCGCGACGGTCCCCGCACCCTCTTCTCCTCGTTCGTCAGCGGATGGTGGAACAGCGGGTTTGGGCAGGTCGGTCCCGTTCCCACCCACGTTGCGCTCACCGCTGCGGGCGGACTGGCGACGTTCGGCCACATGGCATTGCTGCGGACCGTGTTCATCGTGGGGGCGCCACTGGTCGGGTGGCTCGGGGTGTGGAGGTTCGCCTCCGTCATGTCGACGCGCGCAGGGCGGGTCGCGGCAACACTCGCATACGCCGCGGTGCCGCTGGCCTACGCATCCATCGCGGCCGGGCGGTGGGGTGCTCTCGTCACGTACGCGGTGTTCCCGTGGATCGTCCACCATGCGAGAAGGCTCGTCGGCCACATGCCGCTGATGCGCGGCGGCGAGGACGCATCCGACGAGTTCGGCGAGCTCGACCAACGCGAATGGCGACGCACGTTCGCGGTCGTCGCATTGCTCGGTGCCGTCTTGATTGCGGTGGAACCGGGGGCGATCCTCGTGGTCGCTCTCCTCGGGGTGGTGTGGTCGGTGGTGACCCTCCTCCACGGTGCACGGGCCCAGTTTGCGTTCCGCTGGGCTGGGGTCTCGGTGCTTGCGTTGCTCGCGGCAGTCGCATTGAACCTCCCGTGGTCCGGCACGTACGTGCGCAGCGGCTGGTGGGAGGCAATCACCGGTGCACCCGTCGAGGGTGGCCGCCAACTCGGGTT